>JACCYS010000017.1 GCA_013696365.1 Nocardioidaceae bacterium | reverse complement strand
GGCGGCGATCAAACCGGTCACGACATTGCGCAGTGCAGGGTTCTCGCTGACGGTCCGGGCCAGGTCGACAACTCGGCTTTCATAGTCGGCGGCTGGGTCGACCCAAGTTGTGCGTCGTTTGGCCTCGCGAGTGGCCTTGACCAGATACTCCGCCAGCCGCTCGAGCTCGATCGGCCATGTTCCGACCAGTGTCTGCAGCACGAGATAGGCGGTGGGGCGGTCTACGCCCAGGCGGTCCGCCGCTGCCCGTATCGGCTGCCAAGCAGCACGCCAAGCATCCGCGTCCCCGGCGGCTGCCAGCAACCGAGCACGCACGTCCTCGCTGCGCTTGGTATCGTGCGTCGACAGTGTCGTCATGCCGGTCGGGTGCTGCGCGGCCTGTTGTGCCGCCCAGCTGTGCAGGGTGGAGACGCTCGGCTCCTCGACGGTGCCGGGATCACCCCCCACCTCGCTGAGCGCCACCAGCTCAAACCATCGGTAGAAGGTGGTGTCCTCGACGCCCTTGGCCATCACCGGACCGCAGGTCTGCTGAAAGCGGACGATCAGGTCACGCCCGGCGGCACTGGTCGCAAAGGCGTCCAGCAGCAGTCGCTCCAACGTCACCAGTTGGGCGGTCAGATCAGGACGCGTCAGATGTGCGCGCTCCACCGCCGCACGCAGCCGCCCGGCTGACTCGTCGTCCACCGGGTGATCCAGCCGGACGTACGCCCGATAAACGTCCATCGCCACCAGCAGCTCGGTCAGCGCGGCCGACATGGCGCTGGGCTCCACCTGCTCGCCCGCCTCGGTCGCGGCTTGCACGGCCACCCTGGTCAGCCGACGCAGCTCTGGCTGGAGCAGCCCGGCGAGCACCTCGCGCTTGGCTCGCAGCTCCACACTGACCAGGTCAGTGCTGACTCCCCGGCGGGCGTCGTCCCAGACCTCCTCGAGGGCCGCGCTTGTGGGTTGCACCAGCGACTGCTGCACGGCCCGCAGCGCGTCATAACCGGTGGTGCCGGCGGTCGGCCAGCTCGTCGGCAGCAGTTCGTCGCCCTCGAGGATCTTTTCCACCACCACCCACGCCCCGCCGGTGGCGGCGTCGAGCTGCTCGAGGTAACCCTGGGGGTCGAACAACCCGTCCGGGTGGTCGATGCGAAACCCGTCGATGACGCCGCGCCGGTGCAGGTCCACGAGCTTCTCGTGGGTCGCATCAAAGACGTCTTGCTGCTCGACCCGCACCCCGACGAGCCCGTCGACGTCAAAGAATCGGCGGTAGGCCAGGACATCGTCCTTTTCGCGCCAGCACGCCAGCAGGTAGTGCTGCTTGTCGAGCATGGCGGCGACATCCGTCGCGGTGTCGCCGTCGTTTCTGGTGCCGTCGGCGAGCGGAAAGATGTGCTCGTGATAGCGCAGCACCGGCTCGCCCGCCGGTCCGCCGGTGCGGTCCAGCGCCAGAGTGCCCGCAGCGATGGCCTCGGCGGGTGTCTCACCCAGCAACGGCAGCGGAAACCGACCACCCACGTGGTCCCAGTCGACGTCGAACCAGTGCGCCGTCGAGGCGGAGCGCCCATGCCGCAGCACCTCCCACAGCGGCCGGTTGGTCGACAGCGGCGCCACGAGGGCCATGTGATTGGGGACCATGTCGACGAGGACGCCCAGGCCGTACGCGTGCGCCTTGTCCGCCAGCTCGACAAGTCCCGCTTCGCCTCCCAGCTCGGTGTTGATGCGGCTGTGATCGACCACGTCGTAGCCATGCTGCGAGCCGGCCACAGCCTGCAGCACCGGTGACAGGTACAGGTGTGAGACGCCAAGCCGGTGCAGGTAGGGCACCAGCGCAGACGCCTCAGCGAAACCGAAATCCGAGTGCAGCTGCAGCCGGTAGGTGCCGGTCGGTGGCAACCGCGCCGCCAAGTCCTCGCGGGGCGGGGGCTGCTCAGCCACGACGCAGCAGCACCGTCGAGTGCGCAATGACCGTACGGGTGTCCCCGGCGACCTGTCGGATGGACTCGGGGTCGTTCGCCCCGGCCGCGGCCCCCCCGGTGACCGCCACCGCGGCAGCCACGTCGGGCGTGGCGGCGACATCGGCCGTGTCCAGCACCGGTGTCCAGCTATTCCCCAGCTGTCCGTCCGGCAGCGTGAAGTCCATCGCCTCCCCGCCAGGGTTTAGCAGGAGCAGGAACGACTCGTCCTCGACCTGCTCACCTCGAGGGCCGGGCCCGGTGATCGCCTGGCCGTTGAGGAAGACGCCGAGGGCCCGCACGCTGGCCGTGCCCCAGTCGTCGCCAGCCATCGGCTCACCGTCGGGGCGCAGCCAGGCGATGTCGGGCACGCCGAAGCTGTCGGTGTCGCCGGTGAAGAACAGCCGCCGGCGGAAGACCGGGTGCGCGGCGCGCAGCGCCACCACCCGGCTGGTGAAGTCGAGCAGCTCCTCGTCGACGTGGGACCAGTCGACCCAGGCAAGCTCGTTGTCCTGACAGTAGGCGTTGTTGTTGCCGCGCTGGGTGCGGCCGAGCTCGTCGCCGTGCAGCAGCATTGGCACGCCCTGGCTGAGCAGCAGCGTGGTGAGCACGTTGCGCTGCTGACGTCGCCGCAGTGACAGCACGTCGGGGTCGTCGGTCTCGCCTTCGGCGCCGCTGTTCCAGGACCGGTTGTGGCTCTCGCCGTCGTTGCCGTCCTCGCCGTTGGCGTCGTTCTGCTTGTCGTTGTACGACACCAAGTCGCGCAGTGTGAAGCCGTCGTGTGCGGTGACGAAGTTGATGGACGCGTACGGCGCGCGACCGTCGGACTCGTACAGGTCGGACGACCCCGACAGCCGGTTGGCGAACTCACCCAGCTGGCGGGGCTCACCGCGCCAGAAGTCGCGCATGATGTCGCGGTACTTGCCGTTCCACTCCGTCCAGCGGGGCGGGAAGTTACCGACCTGGTAGCCGCCAGGTCCGACGTCCCACGGCTCGGCGATCAGCTTGACCTGGCTGACGACAGGATCCTGCTGCACCAGGTCGAAGAAGGCGCTCAGCCTGTCAACCTCGTGGAACTGTCGGGCGAGGCTCGCAGCCAGGTCGAAGCGGAAACCGTCGACATGCATCTCGGTGACCCAGTAGCGCAGCGAGTCCATGATCAGCTGCAAGACGTGCGGGTTGCGCATCAGCAGCGTGTTGCCGGTGCCGGTGGTGTCGTAGTAGTGCTGCGGCTCGTCGTCGACGATGCGGTAGTACGACTGGTTGTCGATGCCGCGGAACGCCAGTGTCGGGCCGAGGTGGTTGCCCTCGGCGGTGTGGTTGTAGACCACGTCGAGGATCACCTCGATGTCGGCGCGGTGCAGCTCACGCACCATCGCCTTGAACTCGAGCACCTGCTCGCCGGTCTGGCCGGTGGATCCGTAGGCATTGTGCGGGGCGAAGAAGCCGATCGTGTTGTAGCCCCAGTAGTTGCTGAGCCCCCGGTCGACCAGGTGTGAGTCCTGCACGAACTGGTGCACCGGCATCAGCTCGATCGCGGTGATCCCGAGGCTCGTCAGGTGGTCGATGATCACCGGGTGTGCGATGGCGGCATAGGTGCCACGGATCTCCTCCGGCACACCGGGGTGCGTCATCGTGAGGCCACGCACGTGCGCCTCGTAGATAACGGTCTCGTGGTACGGGTGCCGCGGCGGCCGATCCTCCTGCCAGTCGAAGTACGGATTGGTCACCACTGACTTCATCGCATGTGGGGCGGAGTCCTCGGTGTTGCGCTTGTCGTGGTCGTCGAAGTCGTAGGAGAACGACGCCGGCGACCAGTCCACCTCGCCCTCGATGGCCTTGGCGTACGGGTCGAGCAACAGCTTGGAGGGGTCGCAGCGCACGCCCTGCTCGGGCTCGTACGGGCCGTACACCCGAAAGCCGTAGCGCTGCCCCGGGCTGATCCGAGGCAGGAACGCGTGCCAGACGAAGGCGTTGCGCTCCGTCAACGGTAGCCGGGTCTCGACGTCGTCGTCGTCGAACAGACACAGCTCGACGGACTCAGCGACCTCGCTGAACAGGGCGAAGTTGGTGCCCGCCCCGTCATAGGTTGCGCCCAATGGGTAGGCCGTACCAGGCCAGACCTCCATGCAGTGATCTCCAGTCGTCAGGGGTTGTGCCGTGCCCGCCGTTGGGCCTACTAGGGGAAGAAAGTCAGACGCCGCTGACGCCCTCGCCTGCGCCGCCCTGTTCGTCCAACGTCTCGTGCTCAAGCAGGTGCAGCGTCGGTATGCCGATGACTCGGCGGGCTCGAGACGTCCAGTCCAGATGAAAGAACTCCTGGACCGCGTGCGGAGCCGTTAGCACGATCGCCTCGGCTGCCTGATGCTTGTCCACCTCGCCGGCCAGTGCTCGGACCGGGTCGTCGGGGGTGACGCGACCGTCGGCTGGGCGTCCGGTGGCGCGCAACAGCTCGACGCTGGCATCGAGCTCAGCGCGGGCCTGCTGCACCAGATCTTGATTGAGGCGCTGCAATGCCTCGGCGTCGGTGGCATCCATCGGTGGAATCAGCTCGTAACGGGCAATCGAGCCGAGCGCCGCCTGTACCTTGCTGGCTGCATCCTCGACCGGGATCAGCAGGTGATAGCTCACCGGCTCGTCCAGGCCCTCATGCAGGGCGACGACCTGACGGGCGTCCAGCTCGGTGAGCTCGCGCTCCACCAGCAGCACCACGTCGTAGGTCTCGTCCACCCCCGAAGACTACGTGCGTCAGCCTGCAAGCAATGACTGCAGGTCGTACGAGACCGGCTCCTGCAGTTGGGCGTAGGTGCACGAGCGGGCGTCACGGTCGGGCCGCCACCGCTTGAACTGGGTGGTGTGCCGGAAGCGGTCGCCCTGCAGGTGGTCGTATCCCACCTCGGCAACTCGTTCTGGGCGCAGCGGCACGAATGACAGGTCCTTGCCGGCGTTCCACCGCGAGGTGTTGCCGGGCCGCCGTCGGCCCTCGGCGGCGTCTTCCTCCGACGCACCCCAACCCCAGGGGTGTCCGGATCGTTCGTCGTCGGTGCTGAGCCGCCACGGCTCAAGCTCGGCGACCAGGTCTGCCCGGCGGGACGCGGTGAACGACGCGCAGACCCCGACGTGTTGCAACCGGCCGTCGCTGGTGTGCAACCCCAACAGCAAGGAACCGAGCCGGGGTTGCTCCGGCGTCGACGTCTTGTGCAGCCGATACCCCGCCACTACGACGTCGGCGGTGCGCTGATGCTTGATCTTCAGCATGGTGCGACCTGCCGCCACGTACGGGGCGGCCATCGGTTTGGCGACCACGCCGTCGAGGCCGGCACCTTCGAAAGCATCGAACCACTGGCGTGCGGTCGACGCGTCGGTGGTCAGCGGGGTGAGGTGCACCCGCGGACCGGGCCGGCGCAGGGCCTCCTCCAGCAGCTGGCGCCGCTCGGCGAACGGCCGTCCGGTCAGGTCGTGGTCGTCGAAGGCCAGCAGGTCGAAGGCGACGTACGAGGCCGGGGTTTCGCTCGCGAGCCGGCGGACTCGTGAGTCTGCGGGGTGGATGCGGTCGAGCAGCCGCTCGAACTCGAGTCGGTCGCCCACCGCGACGATGATCTCCCCGTCGACGACGCACCGTGGCGGCAGCGTGTCGCGCAGCGCCTCGACCACCTCGGGAAAATACCGGGTGAGCGGCCGCTCGTTGCGACTGCCGAGCTCGATCTCGTCACCGTCGCGGAACACGACGCAGCGGAAACCGTCCCACTTCGGCTCGTACGCGAGCCCGCCCTCGACCGCGTCGGCTGCGGGCACCTGCTTG
>JACCYS010000009.1 GCA_013696365.1 Nocardioidaceae bacterium | reverse complement strand
GACCTGCCCAGCCCGATCGACCCGCCGTCCGGGTGCTACTTCCACACACGCTGCCCGGTCGCGATCGAGCGGTGTGTGGTGGAGGAGCCTCGGCTGGTCGGCGTCACTCATCCCGACCACCTGGTTTTCTGCCATCTCGTCGACGCCGACACGGGCGCCCCGGACGTTGCGCGCGCAGCCGAGGAGCAGGGAGCCGTGGAGGGCGCGGGTGCGCACCATCCGGCGTGAGCCAGCACGTCGCTGACCGCCGTACTCCGACGCGGACGAGGAAGTTCTTGAATGTTCACCACCCGGCCTGAGCTCAAAGGCGCGTTCGGCATGGTCGCCTCGACGCACTGGCTGGCCAGTTCGGCAGGCATGGCGGTGCTGGAGCGCGGCGGCAACGCCGTGGACGCGGCGGTGGCGGCCGGGTTCGTGCTTCAGGTCGTCGAGCCCCACCTCAACGGCCCAGGCGGGGACGTGCCGATCCTGGTCGCCGACCGCGCCGGCCCCGTGCAGGTCTACTGCGGGCAAGGGCCGACACCGGCCGCCGCGACGATCGAGCACTACCGCGGCCTCGGACTCGATCTGGTCCCGGGCACCGGCCTGCTCGCGGCCGTGGTGCCCGGCGCCTTCGGCGCGTGGACGCTGATGCTCGAGCAGCGCGGCACATGGCGCCTGCGTGACGTGCTGGAACCCGCGATCGCCTACGCGGCCGACGGCTACCCACTGCTGCCCGGGACGGTGGCGACGATCCGCACCGTGGAGAGGCTGTTCCGCGACGAATGGACGGTGTCGGCGTCGACGTATCTGACCCCCGACGGCGTTCCGTCGGCGGGATCGCGCTTTCGCAATCCGGCGCTCGCGGCGACCTTCCGGCGCATCGTGGAGGAGGCGGAGGCAGCGGCCAGCGGCCGCGAGGCACAGATTGCCGCGGCCCGCGACGTCTTCTACCGCGGCTTCGTCGCCGAGGAGCTCGCCGGCTACTGCGCCCGCGAACAGGTGATGGACACCTCCGGAGAGCGCCACGGCGGGCTGCTCACCGGTGACGACCTTGCGCGCTGGCAGCCGACGGTCGAGGACAGCGTCTCCGTCGACTACGGCGGCCTCAGCATCCACAAGACCGGTCCTTGGGGGCAGGGGCCGGTGCTGCTGCAACAGCTGCAGCTGCTGGCCGGCTTCGACCTCGAGGCGATGGGGCACCTCTCGGTGGACTGGGTGCACACCGTGGTTGAGTGCGCGAAGCTCGCGTTCGCCGACCGGGAGGCGTGGTACGGCGACCCGGTGCACGTCCAGGTGCCGTTGAAGGAGCTGCTCGACCCGCCCTACGCCGACGACCGCCGTGCGCTGGTAACCGACACCGCGTCGTACGACCTGCGCCCCGGCAACCCCGGTGGCCGTGTGCCGACACTGCCCGCGAGACAGCGGTCCGGCGGCCAGCGACCGGCCGTGACGGCCGACGGCGCAGGGGAACCGACCGTACTCAGCGACGGCAGCACCCAAGGTGACACCTGCCACGTCGACGTCGTCGACCGCGACGGGAGGATGGTGTCGGCGACGCCGAGCGGTGGCTGGCTGCAGAGTTCCCCAGTGATCCCACAGCTCGGATTCTGCCTCGGCTCACGCGCCCAGATGCTGTGGCTGGAGCCCGGTCTGCCGTCCTCGATGGCGGGCGGTAGGCGCCCGAGGACGACACTGTCTCCGTCTCTGGCCACCCGCGACGGGGTGCCCTACCTCGCGTTCGGGACGCCGGGCGGCGATCAGCAGGACCAGTGGTCGCTGGTCTTCCTGCTTGCTCACCTGCACTCCCGCCTCGACCTACAGGCGGCAATCGACGCGCCGATGTTCCACTCGAATCACTTTCCCAGCTCGTTCTACCCGCGCGACGCCTCTCCGGGTCAGCTGGTGGTGGAGGGCCGGCTTTCACCCGACGTCGTCAGCGCACTGCGGCAGCGCGGGCACGACGTCGAGGTTGCCGGCGACTGGTCGCAGGGACGGCTGTCCGCCGTCGGCCATGACACGGCCACGGGGTTCTTCATAGCCGCCGCGAACCCTCGGGGGATGCAGGGTTACGCGGTCGGCAGATGACACCCGAGACGGTCGGGCTGCTTGCGGGCGCTGGTCTGCTCGCCGGGGCCGTCAACGCAGTGGCAGGCGGCGGGTCGTTGATCTCCTTCCCGGCGCTGCTGGCCGCCGGCTACCCCAGCGTGCAGGCGAACGTCACCAACACCGTCGCGCTGTTCCCCGGCTACGTCGGCAGTGTCGCAGGAGGGCTGCCCGACCTGGTCGGGCAGCGACGGCGACTGCGGGCGATCGCTGTGACCAGCGTGCTCGGCGCCATCGGC
>JACCYS010000283.1 GCA_013696365.1 Nocardioidaceae bacterium | reverse complement strand
GCGGCCCACTGGCTGCTGGGAGTCGAGCTCGCTCAGGGGCTGATCGGCTTCGTGCAGTACGCCACCGACCTGCCGATCGTGCTGGTCGAGCTGCACCTGTTGGGTGCGTGTGCCACCACCGTGGCCGCCACCGCGCTGGTGCTGTCGAGCACACGTCGCTGACCTCCCCCACCCCCCCCCGGGCCGCGATCCGCGCATTTCGTACCCATTCCCCAGGGCAGTGATCGCCAAAAGCGGGCACGGTGGACGTACGAAATGCGCGGATCAGGGGGTGGGGTGGGACGCTGAACCACCCCCTCGACGTACGAAATGCGCGGATCAGGGGGTGGGGTGGGTCAGCGCAGCAGCGGGTCGATCGCGACCGAGAGGAACAACAGCGCCAGGTAGAGGTTCGACCCATGGAACAGTCGCATCGGCTGCAGGGCGCTGGCATCCTCGCCGGCCGGGCCGCGCTCAACCGTCGACTCCCGCCCGACCCGGGCAAGCAGGGCGTATGCCTCGAACAGCAGCGCAGCGCCCAGCACCCCGGCCGCCACCGGATAGACCAGCCCGGTGCCGGCGACCGGCCACAACAGCAGCGAGGTCGCCACGGTCGCCCACGAGTACGCCACGATCCGCCGGGCCACGACGCGGCTGGGGGCCACTACCGGAAGCATCGGCACGTTCGCCGCGGCGTAGTCGTCGCGATAGCGGATGGCCAGCGCCCAGAAGTGCGGCGGGGTCCAGAAGAAGACCACGGCGAACAGCACCACCGGCGCCAAGGCCAACGACCCGGTGACCGCCGTCCACCCGATCAGCACCGGAAAACACCCAGCGGCTCCGCCCCAGACGATGTTCTGCGGTGTTCGGCGCTTGAGCAGCATCGAATAGCCGACGACGTAGAACACGTTGGCCGCCAACGCCAGAGCTGCCGAAAGCCAGTTGACGAGAAACCCCAGCCACAGCGTCGAGATGGCACCGAGTGCCAGGCCAAAGACCAGCGCAGCGCTGGGCGAGACGCTGTGCTGGGGCAACGGACGTCGCCGGGTGCGCTGCATCCGCTGGTCGATATCGGCGTCTACCACGCAGTTGAGTGCGTTGGCGCTGCCCGCGGACAGCGCACCACCAACGACGGTGGCGACGACCGGCCACAGCGGTGGCACCCCACGGCTTGCCAGGAACATCACCGGCACGGTTGTCAGCAGCAGCAACTCGATGATGCGCGGCTTGGTGAGGGCAACATAGGCAGACAGCCGCGCCCAACCGCGGCCACCCGGACCGCCGGAGTGAGGCTGCGCTGACTTGAGCACGGCGGGCCGGGGATCGACGGTCGCCACATCCACCTTCTCGCTCGCGGTTCCACGGTGCGGGCCGAGTCTACGGCCACGGTCTGGTCAACGCAGAGGCGCCCGGAGCGCACCGCCCAATCGACGCTAGGCTCCCAGTGAGGGACGGAGCCGTCTCCAGCCCATGGCTCCCGACCGCCCGAGATCACCGTCGTCTGGAGCAATGACCCGTGACGCAGCCAGCCACCGCCACCGTCTCGCCGACCCCCGCCCCTGAGTCTTTGGGATGGTCAGATCTTGACCGTCGCGCAGTCGACACCGCGCGGGCGCTGGCCATGGATGCCGTACAGAAGGTGGGCAACGGCCACCCCGGCACCGCGATGAGCCTGGCGCCGGCGGCATACCTGCTCTATCAGCAGCTGATGCGTCACGACCCGAACGATCCGCACTGGCCGGGACGCGACCGATTTGTGCTGTCAGCCGGTCACAGCAGCCTGACGCAGTACATCCAGCTGTACCTGTCGGGGTACGGGCTCGAGCTCGACGACCTGAAGGCGCTGCGCACCTGGGGGTCCAAGACGCCCGCTCACCCGGAGGTCAACCACACCCCGGGCATCGAGATCACCACCGGACCGCTCGGCCAGGGGTTGGCGAGCGCAGCCGGGATGGCTGCCGCGGCGAGGCGCGAGCGTGGGCTGCTCGACCCGGACGCCCCGGCCGGCGAGAGCCTGTTCGACCACACCATCTGGGTGATCGCGTCCGACGGCGACATCCAGGAGGGCATCACCAGCGAAGCCAGCTCGTGGGCCGGTCATCAGCAGCTCGGCAACCTGGTGGCCATCTATGACGCCAACCAAATCTCGATTGAGGACGACACCGACGTCGCCATGAGTGAGGACACCGCCAAGCGCTACGAGGCGTACGGCTGGCACGTGCAGACCGTCGACTGGACCGGCGGCAAGGGGTCGGCCGCCGGTGAGGACGACACCTACGACGAGGACATCGAGGCGCTGCACTCCGCGCTTACCGCAGCCCAGGGCGAGCGCAACCGTCCGTCCCTCGTGGTGCTGCGCAGCATCATCGCCTGGCCGGCGCCGAACGCCCGCAACACCGGAGCAGCGCACGGTGCCGCGCTGGGTGAGGACGAGGTGCGGGCCACCAAAGAGGTGCTTGGCATGGACCCGGACGCCGCCTTTGCGGTGGCCGACGAGGTGCTCGACCACGCCCGTCAGGTGGCCGAGCGCGGCAAGGCGGCACACGACCGGTGGGACGAGCAGTTCGAGACATGGCGTACGCAGGCCGGCGACCGGGCCGAGCTGTGGGCCCGGATGGACGAACGTCGGCTGCCGGACGGCTGGGCGGACAACCTGCCCACCTTTCCGGCCGGCGAGGACGTTGCCACCCGCAAGGCTTCCGGCAAGGTGCTGAACGCGCTGTCCGAGGTGCTGCCCGAGCTCTGGGGCGGCTCGGCCGACCTCGCCGGCAGCAACAACACCACGATGGACGGCGAGCCCTCCTTCATCCCAGAGAGTGCCCAGACGTCGACCTGGCAGGGCAACCCCTACGGCCGCACGCTGCACTTCGGCATCCGCGAGCATGCGATGGGGGCGATCCTGAACGGCATCGCGCTGCACGGCGGCACCCGCCCGTACGGAGCGACCTTCCTCACCTTCAGCGACTACATGCGCCCCGCGGTGCGGCTGGCGGCCCTGTCCCGGATGCCGGTCACCTACGTATGGACCCACGACTCGATCGGACTAGGTGAGGACGGCCCCACCCACCAGCCGATCGAGCACCTGGCTGCCTTGCGCGCCATCCCCGGTCTCGACGTGGTGCGCCCGGCGGACGCCAACGAAACCGCCATCGCCTGGCGGATGGCGCTCGGACACAGCGACCGGCCGACAGGGCTGATCCTGAGCCGCCAGAACCTGCCCACCTTCCCCCGGGACGTCGACGGCTTCAGCTCGGCCGAAGGGGTGGCGCGTGGTGCGTACGTGTTGATCGACGCCACCGACGGCGACGGCAACCCCGTCGACCCCGACGTCGTGCTGGTGGGGACGGGCTCGGAGGTGCAGCTTGCCGTGACGGCACGCGCGCAACTGGCCGAAGACGGTGTGCGCGCCCGGGTGGTGTCGATGCCCTGCCACGAGTGGTTCGCGGAACAGGACCAGAGCTACCGCGACGAGGTGCTGCCGCCGTCGATCCGCGCCCGGGTCAGCGTTGAGGCTGCCGTCGCGCAGGGATGGCGCGACATCGTCGGCGACGCCGGACGGTCGATCTCGATCGAGACGTACGGCGCATCCGCGGACTATCAAACGATCTACGACGAGTACGGCATCACGGCGGAGGCTGTCACGGCCGCCGCGCACGAGAGCGTGGCCGCCGCCCGCGGCTGACCCCACCCCACGGCTCACACCTGAGCAACCGGAGGCACCGATGACCGACACCAGACTCCAGGCACTCGCCGACCAGGGCGTTGCCCTGTGGCTCGACGACATCTCGCGTGAGCGACTCACCAGCGGCGACTTGGCCGAGCTGCGTGACCGTGGCGTCGTCGGCGTCACGTCCAATCCCAGCATCTTTGCTGCAGCGCTGAAAAATGCCGAGGACTACGCCGACCAGGTGCGCGATCTCAGCGCCCGTGGCGTGTCCCTGGAAGAGGCTGTCCGCATGATCACCGCCTACGACGTCCGGTGGGCTTGCGATGTCTTTGCGCCCACCTTCGAACAGACCGGTGGCCGGGATGGTCGCGTCAGCCTGGAGGTCGACCCTCGGTTGGCTCACCAGACCCTGCCCACCACCGCCGAGGCCCGTGCGCTGTGGTGGCTGGTCGACCGTCCGAACCTGCTGATCAAGATCCCGGCGACCGAGGCCGGGCTGCAGGCCATCACCGACACCATCGCCGAGGGCATCAGCGTCAACGTGACGCTGATCTTCGGGTTGGACCGTTATGACGCGGTGATGGACGCCTACCTGACCGGCCTTGAGCATGCCCAGAACAACGGCCACGACCTGTCCACGATCTACTCGGTGGCGTCCTTCTTCGTCAGCCGGGTCGACTCCGAGGTGGACAAGCGGCTCGCCGAGATCGGCAGCGCCGAAGCCGACTCGCTTCGCTCGAAGGCAGCACTGGCCAACGCCCGGCTCGCCTACCAGCGGTACGAGGCAGTCATCGGCTCACAGCGCTGGCAGTCGTTGGCCTCGGCCGGCGCCAACGTGCAGCGCCCACTGTGGGCGTCGACGTCGGTCAAGGACGAGTCGCTGCCGGACACCATGTACGTCGACAACCTGGTCGCCCGGGACACCGTCAACACGATGCCGGAGCCGACCTTGGAGGCCACCGCCGATCACGGCGACGCCTCCGCGGACACCGTCACCGGCGCCTATGACGAGGCCCGCGACGTATTGGACCAGCTGGAGAAGCTCGGCATCGGCTACGACGACGTCATCGCCGTGTTGGAGCGCGAAGGCGTGGACAAGTTCGAGAAGTCCTGGGCCGAGCTGCTGGACACCGTCCGCACCGCGCTCGACAACGGCTCGGCCGGCGGCGCGGAGGGCGGCGACCAGTGACCGTATGGAACACAACCTCGTCAGGTGGTGACGAGGGCGCCGCGGGCTACAAGCTGACCTTCAGCTACCGCGACGAACGGGCCTATGTGGCCGAGGTCGAGGGTCTGGTCGCCGACCAGGTCGCCTCCGGGATCGTCTGTCGCGACCCGACGCTGTGGGGTCCTGAGGCAGCCGACGAGGCCGGCAAACGACTGGCCTGGGTGGACCTGCACGAGCAGTCACGTCCGCTGGTCGAGCAGATCGAGGCGCTGCGCTCGGAGCTGGCCGGCAAGGGCGTCGATCATGTCGTGCTCTGCGGCATGGGCGGCTCCTCGCTGGCGCCCGAGGTGATCACCGCGGCGGCCGGGGTCCAGCTCACCGTGCTGGACTCCTCCGATCCCACCTCGGTTCGCGCTGCGGTGGCTGATCGGCTCGAGGCCACGGTGGTCGTGGTGTCCAGCAAGTCGGGCAGCACGCTCGAGACCGACAGCCAGCGGCGCGCCTATGAGCAGGCATTCACCAAGGCCGGCATCGACCCCGCCGAGCGCATCGTCATCGTGACCGACCCGGGCTCGCCGCTGGATAGCGAAAGCCGCGAGGCGGGGTATCAGGTCTTCAACGCCGACCCTGATGTCGGCGGCCGGTATTCCGCGCTGACCGCCTTCGGTCTGGTGCCCAGCGGGCTCGCCGGTGCCGACGTCGCAGCGCTGCTGGATGAGGCTGCTGCCATCGCCCCGGCGCTGGCTGCCGACTCGGTAAACAACCCCGGCCTGCGACTGGGTGGGCTGCTCGGGGTGGCCGCTCAGCAGGGGGTCGACAAGCTGGTGCTCGCCGATGCGGGGTCGGGAGTGCCGGGCTTCGGCGACTGGACCGAGCAACTGGTGGCCGAGTCGACCGGCAAGAACGGCACCGGCATCTTGCCGGTGGTGGTCGAAGGCGTCGACGCGCCGAACGCCGAGCCGAGCACGTACGACTCGGTCGTGGTGGCGCTCGGGCCCGGGCACCCGTTGGACACCCGTCCCCCGGCGTCCGGCTGGGGTGCCGTGGTGGATGCTCCGTTGGGCTCCCAGATGCTCATCTGGGAGCACGCCACGGTCGTCGCCGGACGGGTGCTCGGCATCAATCCCTTCGACCAGCCGGATGTGGAGAGCGCCAAGTCGGCCGCCCGCGGCCTGCTCGATGATCGAGCGGCCGCCGCCCCGCCGGATCTGACCGATGGGTCGGTCGAGGTTCGTGCCGCCGGCGGGTGGCAGCTCAGCGACGTCGACTCCCTCGGCGCTGCCGTTGACGAGCTGCTGCAGACCATCGATGGCGGGCGAGGCTACCTCGCGGTGATGGCCTACCTCGACCGGCAAGCCGAGGCCACGCTCGGCGACGTACGGGCCTCGTTGGCGACCCGAACCGGCCGACCCACCACCTTCGGCTGGGGACCCCGGTTTCTGCACTCCACCGGGCAGTACCACAAGGGCGGCCCGACCACCGGTGTCTACTTGCAGGTGACCGGTGAGCCGACCGAGGACCTGCCCGTGCCCGGCAGGGACTTCACCTTCGGCGAGTTCATCGCGGCCCAGGCGGCTGGGGACGCGCAGGTGTTGGCCGACCGCGGACGCCCGGTGCTGCGATTGCACTTGACCGACCGGGTGAAGGGTCTCGCCCAGCTGATCGAGGCCCTTCGGTGAGCTTGGGGTCAAACCCGCTACGCGACCCGCAAGATCGGCGGATGCCGCGGATTGCGGGTCCCTGCGGCCTGGTGCTGTTCGGCGTCACCGGCGACCTTGCCCGCAAGAAGTTGATGCCGGCTGTCTACGATCTGGCGAATCGTGGGCTGCTACCGCCAGGCTTTGCGCTGGTCGGGTTCGCCCGGCGTGACTGGGACGACGAGGACTTCGCCCAGGTCGTGCATGACGCGGTGAAGGAGCACTCCCGGACCCCTTTCCGGGAGGAGACCTGGCGGCAGCTGTCGGAGGGGTTCCGGTTCGTCCGCGGACAGTTCGACGACGGCGCATCGTTCGACCGTCTGCGGGAGACCGTCGAAGAGCTGGACGAGGCCCGCGGCACGTCAGGCAATCATGCGTTCTACCTGTCGATCCCCCCAGAGTCGTTTCCGGCCGTCGTGGGGCAGCTCAAGGACCACGGTCTGACCGCCGGCAACGGTGCTGCCTGGCGCAGGGTCGTCATCGAGAAGCCCTTCGGGCACGACCTCGCCTCGGCTCGCGCACTGAACAACGTCGTGTCGGAGGTGTTTCCCGCTGAGTCGGTGTTCCGCATCGACCACTACCTCGGCAAAGAGACCGTGCAGAACATCCTCGCGTTCCGCTTCGCGAATGCGATGTTCGAGCCGGTGTGGAACTCCAACTATGTCGATCATGTGCAGATCACGATGGCCGAGGACATCGGCATCGGCGGCCGGGCAGGGTACTACGACGGTATCGGGGCCGCCCGGGACGTCGTCCAGAACCACCTGCTGCAACTGATGGCGTTGATCGCGATGGAGGACCCTGCCTCGTTCGAGGCCCGCAACCTGCGGCTGGAGAAGGAGAAGGTGCTGTCGTCGGTTCGCATCCCCGACCGCCTCGACCTGCACACCGCACGCGGACAGTACTGCGCCGGGTGGCAGGGAGGTCAGAAGGTGATCGGCTACCTGGACGAGGACGACATCTCCGACGCGTCGAACACCGAGACCTACGCCGCCATCAGACTGGACATCGAGAACCGCCGCTGGGCGGGGGTGCCGTTCTACCTGCGCACCGGGACGCGACTCGGCCGACGGGTCACCGAGGTCGCCGTCGTCTTCAAGCGGGCACCGCACCTGCCGTTTAGTCAAACCTCCACCGAGGAGCTCGGCAGCAACGCCCTGGTGATGCGCATCCAGCCCGACGAGGGGGTGACGCTGCGGTTCGGCGCCAAGGTGCCGGGCACCGCGATGGAGCTGCGGGACGTGAACATGGACTTCGCCTACGGCGGGGCGTTCGTCGAGTCCAGCCCGGAGGCGTACGAGCGGCTCATCCTCGATGTGCTGCTTGGCGATCCACCGCTGTTCCCGCGGCACCAAGAGGTCGAGCTGTCCTGGAAGATTCTGGACCCGATCGTGGACTGGTGGTCGACCAACGGCCAACCCGAGGGCTACTCGTCCGGCTCGTGGGGACCGCCGTCGGCCGACGAGATGCTGGCGCGCGACGGCAGGGTCTGGCGGCGTCCGTGAGCTGCGAGAGGGGTACGGGCCCGTGTTGATCGATTTGACCGACACCAACGCAAGCAAGGTCTCGGCGGCGTTGTTGCAGGCGAGGCTGCGCGCCGGCAGCCCCACTATGGGCATGGTGCTGACCTTTGTGGTGGTCACCGACGAGGCCAACCACGAGCAGGCGATGGCCGACGCCCGCACCGTCTCGACCGAGCACCCATCGCGGATCCTCGGTGTCATCCGGGGCGCCAGGCGGGGGCGGCCGCGGCTGGATGCCGAGGTGTCGGTCGGCCAGGGCGCTTCCGGGGAGACCGTGCTGTTGCGGTTGTCCGGTGAGCTGGTTGACCATGCTGTGTCCGTGGTGACCCCATTGTTGCTGCCGGACTCGCCGGTGGTGGTCTGGTGGCCGACTGACGCGCCGCAGGACCCGGCCAGCGATCCGCTCGGCCAGCTGGCCTTGCGTCGCATCACCGATGCTGCTGCCGCCACCCGGTCCCGGACCGAGATACTGAGGCGGCGGTCGCGGCACTACCGCCCGGGTGACACCGACCTGGCCTGGACCCGATTGACCCCCTGGCGAGCACTGCTGGCCGCCGGGCTCGACCAGCACCCGGTGCGCATCACCGGCGCCACGGTGGAGGCCACCCACGGCAATGCGAGCGCCGACCTGATGGCTGCCTGGCTGCGGTGCCGGCTGCGCGTCGACGTCGAGCTGCGCACCAGCGACGGACCGGGCATCACCAAGGTGGCGCTGCACTCGCGGCACGGCGACATCGCGCTGCACCGCCCGGACGGGCGACTGGCCGACTTCACCATCCCCGGTGAGGCGGACCGACCGGTCGCCCTGCAACGGCGTGAGGTTGCTGAGCTGCTGGCTGAGGAGCTGCGCCGGCTCGACAACGACGACGTCTATCAGGACGCGGTCCAGGTGCTGGCGATGTCCGGGCGCGGCAGCAAGCGCAAGTCCGCGCAGGTGCCGCCCAGCGAGAGCACGGCGCCGACCAGCGTTCGGGTGGCCAAACAAACGTCCACCCGGCGGAGCTCGAAGGCGCCCACGGGCAAGGACTCAACCCGGAAGGCGACATCCTCGTGAGCAGCACACCGACCGTGGAAGTGCATCGCACCGTCGACGAGGTGGCCCGGGCCACCGCGGCCCGGCTAGTGACCCGGCTGGTCGACGTACAAAGTGCCGGACGTGTCGCCAACATTGTGCTGACCGGTGGCAGCATCGCCCGTCAGGTGCATCGGACCTTGCGCGACTCTCCCGCTGTCTCGGCCGTGGACTGGAAGCGGGTGCAGGTGTGGTGGGGTGATGAGCGGTTTGTGCCGGCATCCGATCCGGAGCGCAACGAGCTGCAGGCCCGCGAGGACCTGCTAGACGCGCTGCCGCTGGACCCCGACAAGGTGCACCCGGTGGCAGCCAGCGACGGCTCGTACGGTGACGATCCCGACGCCGCAGCCGCGGGGTACGCCGACGAGCTCGCCGGGCAGAGCACCCCCGAGGACCACGGTGATGTCCCGACCTTTGACGTGCTGATGCTGGGCATCGGTCCGGACGGGCACGTCGCCTCGCTGTTTCCTGAGCATCCCGCGCTGCACGAGACCCGCAGCGTGGTCGCGGTACGGCACTCGCCGAAGCCGCCGCCGACCCGGGTGACCCTGACGTTTCGCACGCTTGCGCGCGCACGCGAGGTCTGGTTCCTGGCGACCGGCGACAGCAAGGCAGGTGCGGTGCGCAACGCTCTCAGCGGAGCGGGGCAGCTGCAGGTGCCGGCGGCCGGCCCGCGCGGTACCGAGCGCAGTGTCTGGTTGCTTGACCACGAGGCTGCCGCTGCGCTGCCGAAGCAGTTGCGCTACCCCGGCGCACGCTGAGCAGGCGGCAGCCCTCGGCGGTCTCACCGAGTCGCTAGTAGATGACCTCGCCACGCTTGCGGCGGTTACGCAGCGCGGTCAGGGCGTCGTGCAAGATCTCCCGGGCCTCCTCGTCGGAGCGACGCTCCTTGACGTAGGCCAGATGGGTCTTGTACGGCTCGTTGCGCGGCGGCGGTGGCGGGTTGTCACAGTCGAGGCTGGCAGGCAGCCCACACCGCGGACAGTCCCACTGGCTGGGCACGTTCGCCTCGACCGCGAAGCTCGGCGTCGTGTGGTGACCGTGCGCGCAGTAGTACGACACTGTCTTTCGCGGAGCGGACTCACCTCGCTCGGCCTCGCCCATGGGGCCGGCACCGACCCGACTGCCGCGGATCGCAGAGCCTCCAGCCACGTCACTGTCTCCTCGTTGTCGATGGTGCGTTAACGCCTGCGGAACAACTGTCTTCGCCTATGGTGCGCTCAGGCACCGGTCTTGAGCAAGATCCCTAACGCAAAGACGCATATCGCCCAAACCGACCCAATGCCGACGGTGATGCGGTCGAGGTTGCGCTCGGCCACCGACGAGCCGCCGAGGCTCGACGACATGCCACCACCAAACATGTCGGACATACCGCCACCGCGACCCTTGTGCAACAGCACCAGCAGGATCAGCAGCATGCTGGCGATCAACAGCACGATCGACAGTGTCAGGATCATCGTGAGCCAACCTCACTTGCAGGCATCGTCGGGTGGTCTGCAGCCGCGACGGCTCAGAGCACGGGCAGGTCGTAGAAGCGACAGATGCCAGCGAACTCGTCAGCCTGCAAGCTGGCCCCGCCGACCAATGCCCCGTCCACGTCCGGCTCAAGCATAAGCGCGGCGACGTTGGTCGCCTTGACCGAGCCGCCGTACAGCATACGCACTGCGGCAGCGACCTCCTCACCCCACGTCTCACCCAGCCGAGCCCGGATGGCGGCGCAGACTTCCTGCGCGTCGCCGGGAGTGGCAACCTCACCCGTTCCGATCGCCCACACCGGCTCGTAGGCGACAACTGAGCCGGCCACCTGGTCCGCGTCCAGGTCGGCCAGCGACCCGTCCACCTGGTCGAGCACATGCTCCACGTGTTTGCCTGCCTTGCGCACCTCGGGCCCCTCGCCGACGCAGACGATGGGCGCGATGCCAGCCGCCAGCGCCCGGTGCGCCTTGGCGTTCACCAGGGCGTCGTCCTCACCGTGTTGCTCGCGGCGCTCGGAGTGCCCGACCACCACATATCGGCAACCGAGCGCCGCCAGCATGGCGGCCGTGACCTCACCGCTGTGGGCACCCCGCTCGTGCGCGGAGACGTCTTGGGCGCCGTAACCGATCGGCAGCTGGTCGCCGTCCACCAGGGTCTGCACACTTCGCAGCCCGGTGAACGGTGGGATGACTGCCACCTCGGAGCGCGCCGGGTCGAACTTCTTGTCCTGCAGCGTCCAAGCGAGCCGTTGCACCAGCACAACCGCTTCAAGGTGGGTGAGGTTGGCCTTCCAGTTGCCCGCCAGCAGCGGCAATCGGGCGGTGGTCGAAGCGCTCATCTCAGGTCAGTCCTCCAGAACCGTGAGGCCGGGCAGGGTCTTGCCCTCCAGTAGTTCGAGGCTTGCTCCGCCACCGGTGGAGATGTGGTCGAAGGCCCCGTCGTCGAATCCGAGACGGCGTACGGCCGCGGCGGAGTCACCGCCGCCGATGACAGTGTGGCCGTCGCACTCGGCCATCGCCTCGGCCACTGCCCGGGTGCCGTGCGCAAACGTGTCGATCTCGAAGACCCCCATCGGCCCGTTCCAGAATACCGTTGCTGCGGCACGCACCTCGGTCGCGAAGGTGGCTGCTGAGTCGGGTCCGATGTCGAGGCCGAGTGCATCATCGGGGATCTGGTCGGCCGGCACGACGCTGGCCCGGGCGTCCGGGCTGACCTCGCCGGCGATAACGATGTCGGTGGGCAGCACGATCTTGACCCCGTCGGAGCGGGCCCGGTCGAGGTGGCCGCGCACGGTGTCCAGCTGGTCGCGTTCCAGCAGGCTCCGTCCCACGGGGTGCCCTTGGGCCGCCAGGAACGTGAACACCATGCCGCCACCGATCAGCAGCACATCGGCCCGGCCGAGCAGGCTGTCGATCACGCCCAGCTTGTCCGACACCTTGGAGCCGCCGAGCACCACGACATAGGGTCGCTTCGGTCCATCGACGAGTCGTTGCAGCACCTCGACCTCAGCCTGCACCAGCTGACCGGCAGCGTTCGGCAGGCGGGTGGCGACGTCGTAGACACTGGCCTGCTTGCGATGCACGACGCCGAACCCGTCGGAGACGAAGACATCGGCCAGTGCGGCTAGCCGATCTGCCAGCTCGGCACGCTCACTGTCGTCCTTGCTGGTCTCGCCGGGCTCGAAACGTACGTTCTCCAGCAGCGCCACCTCGCCGACCGACAGCGCATCCGCGGCCGCACGGGCTCCGGCGCCGGCAACGTCGCTCGCCACCGCGACCGATCTGCCGAGCAGCTCACCGAGTCGCTGGCCGACGGGAGCGAGTGAGAACCGCTCGTCCGGGGCGCCCTTGGGTCGTCCCAGGTGTGCGGTGACCAGCACCCGGGCACCCCGCTGGCGCAGCGCTTGGATCGTCGGCACGCTGGCTTTGACCCGGCCGTCATCGGTGATCGTCGAGCCGTCCAGCGGCACGTTCAGGTCACTGCGCAGCAGCACTGTGCGACCGTGCAGGTCCCCCAGACCGTCAAGCGTGCGCATCAGCCCTGCGCGGCGACGTACGTCACCAGGTCAACCAGCCGGTTCGAGTAGCCCCACTCGTTGTCATACCAGCCGACGACCTTGACCTGGTTGCCGGTGGCTTTGGTCAAGCCGGCGTCAAAGATGCAGGAGGCCGGGTCGGTGACGATGTCGGAGGAAACGATCGGGTCCTCGGTGTAGCGCAGAAAACCCTTCATGGTGCCCTCGGCTGCCGCCTTGACCACTGCGTTGACCTCGTCGGCTGAGGCCTCCCGGGAAAGGTTCACGGTCAGGTCGGTGGCCGAGCCGGTGGGGATCGGGACCCGCACCGCGTAGCCATCGAGCTTGCCCTTGAGGTCAGGCAGCACCAGTCCGATCGCCTTCGCCGCGCCGGTGCTCGTCGGCACCAGGTTCACGGCTGCGGCACGGGCACGGCGCAGGTCCTTATGCGGCCCGTCTTGGAGGTTCTGGTCCTGGGTATAGGCGTGAATCGTGGTCATCAGACCACGCTCGATGCCAAACTCGTCGTGAATCGCCTTCGCCATCGGCGCCAGGCAGTTGGTGGTGCACGAGGCGTTGCTGATGACGGTATGTGCGGCTGCGTCGTACTGGTCGTGGTTGACGCCCATCACGACCGTCAGGTCCTCGTTCTTCGCCGGCGCCGAGATGATGACCTTGTTAGCACCGCCCTCGATATGCGCTCGTGCTTTGGTGGCATCGGTGAACAGTCCCGTCGACTCGACCACCACGTCGACGCCGAGGTCACCCCAGGGCAACGCGCCGGGGTCGCGCTCGGCGAAGATGCGCACGCTCTTGCCGTCGACGCTCACCCCGTCCTCGTCCGCTACCACGTCGCCGGGTAGCCGGCCGAGGATCGAGTCGTACTTCAGCAGGTGTGCTGTCGTCGCGTTGTCGGTGAGGTCGTTGGCGGCCACCACCTCGATGTCTGCGCCGGACGCCTCGACGGCGCGAAAGAAGTTGCGTCCGATCCGGCCGAAGCCGTTGATGCCTACGCGCACGGTCACGTGGAGTCTCCTCGAAGCGAGAGTTGGTTGTCGCGGACGCTGGGCAGCGGCGCCCCGGGGCACGGTGTCCGAGCCTAACGGCTCCCCCGGATGCGGCGGACCGTACGGGTGCCGTCTCGGATCACGGACCGGAGTCGAGCATCTCCGGGGTCAGCATCGAATCGGTGCCCGGCACATCGAGGTCCTCGGCACGCTTGTCCGCCATCGCCAGCAACCTGCGGATGCGACCGGCCACGGCGTCCTTGGTCAGCGGCGGGTCATGCAGCTGACCCAACTCCTCCAGGCTGGCCTGCTTGTGCTCCAAGCGAAGGCTGCCGGCTTGCCGCAGGTGGTCGGGGATGTCGTCGTCCAGGATCTGCAGCGCCCGCTCCACCCGTGCTCCGGCGGCGACCGCGGCGCGCGCCGAGCGGCGCAGGTTGGCATCGTCGAAGTTGGCGAGGCGGTTGGCGGTGGCCCGCACCTCACGGCGCATACGCCGTTCCTCCCACGCCAGCAACGTCTCGTGCGCGCCCAGTCTGGTCAGCAGCGCACCGATGGCATCACCGTCCCGGATGACCACCCGGTCGACACCCCGGACCTCGCGGGCCTTGGCCGGGATGCCCAGCCTGCGGGCGGAGCCCACCAGTGCAAGCGCAGCCTCGGGGCCTGGACAGGTCACCTCTAGGGCGCTGGATCGCCCGGGCTCGGTAAGGGAGCCGTGCGCGAGGAACGCCCCCCGCCAGGCAGCGACGGCGTCGCAGGCAGCACCGGAGACCACCTGTGGCGGGAGGCCGCGCACCGGGCGGCCACGCTGGTCGAGCAGGCCGGTCTGTCGGGCCAGCACCTCGCCGTCCTTGGTCACCCGCACCACATAGCGGGTGCCGCGGCGCAGCCCACCGCTGGACACCACGACAACCTCGCTGTGATGGCCGTAGACCTCACCCAGGTCGCGGCGCAACCGGCGCGCCGCTGCCCCGGTGTCGAGCTCGGCCTCGACCACGATCTGTCCGGCCACGATGTGCAGGCCACCGGCAAAGCGCAGGGTCGACGAGACCTCTGCTTTGCGACAGCACGACTTGGTCACCGTGGTGTTCGCCAGCTCCGCCTTCACCTGGGCAGTCATCGCCATAGGTGGATCCTGCCACGCTTGGCAAGCACCGCTCGGCGCTCGGCACAGACGACGGCCGCCGTCACCGAAGCGGGTCACTCAGCCAAGACACACCTCGCGGTACGCAGCCGCCAGGCGCAGCACGTCGTGCCGCGCGGATCCGCCGCGCTCGGCGACGTCGGCCAGCACCAGCTCGGCGCCGATCGCCGCCGAGGCCTCCCGCAGCGGGCCAGCGTCGGTGATGCGGCGAGCGTCGGCGAGCACGATGTCGACACGCAGGTCCGGGGCGTGTGCGGCCAGCATCTCGACGTGCGCCTCAGGTGAGAACCCGTCGGTCTCACCGACCTGCGGTGCCAGGTTGAGGGTCAGCACGCGACGCGCTCGAGTTTCGTGCAGCGCTTGCGACAACCCGGGCACCAACAGATGCGGCAGCACGCTGGTGAACCATGATCCCGGGCCGAGCACCACGACGTCGGCGTCCTGTACGGCGCTCAGAGCCTCGGCGCAGGGCGGGGGGTCCGGCGGCTCCAGCGCCACCGACTCCACCTGACCGACCGTGGAGGCGACCTCCACCTGTCCGCGCACCTGGACCAGCCGGTCCGGCTGCTGTTCGTCGGTCCCCCGGACCTGGGCCACCACGTCGAGCGGCACCGCACTCATTGGCAGCACCCGGCCGCGTGCCCCCAGCAGGCGGCCCACCCAGTCGAGGCCAGCCACGTGCGGGTCGCCGCCGTCGGACCGCTCGCCGAGCAGTTGCCACAACGTCACAATCAGCAGGTTGCCCAGAGCGTGGTCGTGCAGCTCGCCGGCACTCTCGAAACGGTGCTGCAGGGCGCTCGCCCAGGTACGCCCCCAAGCGTCGTCACCGCACAACGCGGCCAACGCCATCCGCAGGTCGCCCGGTGGCAGCACGTTGAGCTCACGTCGCAGCCTCCCTGAGGACCCGCCGTTGTCGGCGACGGTGACGACCGCGGTGAGCCGGGGGGTCACATGGCGCAGCGCGGACAGCGAGGCAGCCAGACCGTGCCCTCCACCCAGTGCCACCACCGCGGGTGGGCGCACACCGGACAGCTCGGCCACCGGTGGCACCGCACTGCTCATTCGCGCCCCAGGTCACGATGGACGACGAGCACGGACGCGTCGTGCCCGCGCAGTCGCTCAGCAAGCGCCTCGGCCATGGCGACACTGCGATGGCGCCCGCCGGTGCAGCCGATGGCCAGGGTGAGGAAACGCTTGCCCTCGCGCACAAACCCCCCGGTGAGCGAGCCGAGCAGCTGTTCGTAGCCGTCTAGGAAGGCAGCGGCGTCCGGCTGGCCGAGCACCGAGGCACGCACCGCGGCGTCCCGGCCGGACATCGGTCGCAGCACGGGATCCCAGAAAGGGTTCGGCAGGAACCGCATGTCCGCGACCATGTCGGCGTCCACCGGGATGCCGTACTTGAAACCGAACGACACCACAGTGGCCTGCAGTCGATCGGGATCAGCACCGGCGAACGCCGAGGTCACCTTGGTGCCGAGCTGGTGGACGTTGAGGTTTGACGTGTCGATCACCAGGTCAGCCAGACCGCGAAGTTCGCGCATCATCTCTCGCTCGGCGTGGACGCCGTCGAGCAGCCGTCCCTCCCCCTGCAGCGGGTGCGGGCGTCGGGCGGCCTCCTGCCGACGGACCAGCACGTCGTCGGTGGCCTCCAAGAAGAGCACCGACGGGCGGAGACCACGACGAGCCAGGTCGGCCAGCACCCCTTGCAGCGCGGCGAAGAACCAGCGGGAGCGAGCGTCCACGACGACGGCGATGCGTGCTTGGTCGGGACCTGCCCGGCCCACCAACGACTGGACCTCGGCGATCAGCTGGGGCGGCAGGTTGTCCACCACGAACCAGCCAAGGTCCTCGAGCACACCTGCGGCGGTGCTGCGACCGGCACCGCTCATGCCGGTCACCAGCAACAACGTCCCCGCCGCCTGCTCGGTGTCCACCGGGACAGCCGCGGCCGTCGACTCCGCGGCCCCCGGATGCGACGCTTGTGGGTCAGTCACGATCGATCTCCTGCTGGCTGGTCGTCGAGGATCTCACCGGTTGCGGTGTTCACGCGTGCCTGCTCTCTGGCCGACGCTGCCGGATCGGCGGGCTGCAGCGCCCGCGCGACAGACTCCGCGGTGCGGCGTCCGACGCCCGGCACCTCGGCGATCTCGTCCACGCTGGCGGCGCGGAGCCGCTTCAGCGAGCCGAATCGCAACAGCAGAGATTTGCGGCGCACCTCACCCAGCCCGGGTACCTCGTCGAGGGCACTCTCGACCATCGACCGTGACCGCCGCGAACGGTGGTGGCTGATCGCGAAGCGGTGGGCCTCGTCCCGAATGCGCTGCAGCAGGTACAGCGCCTCACTGGTGCGGGGCAGCACCAGCGGGTCCTCGTCGTCGGGCAACCAGACCTCCTCGAGCCGCTTGGCCAGCCCACACACGGGAATGTCGGTGATCGCGAGCTCGGTCAGCGCTTTCGCGGCCGCGGCGACCTGCGGAGGCCCACCATCGACCACCACCAAGCCGGGGGCGTAGGCAAACTTGCGCGGGCGCCCCGTCTCCGGGTCAACCAGCAACGGGCCGTCGCCGTCGGCCGGGTCGGCGCCAAAACCTGGCTGCGCATCCACCTGGTCGTCGAGCATCCGGCGGAATCGGCGGGTAAGGGTCTCGTGCATGCTCGCGACGTCGTTCTGGCCCGTGACCCCCTTGATGACAAAACGCCGATACTCGCTCTTGCGCGGCAACCCGTCCTCGAAGACCACCATCGACGCCACCACCTGGGTGCCCTGCAGGTTGGAGACGTCGTAGCACTCGATCCGCAGCGGCGCCTCCGCCAACCCCAGGCCGCGCTGCAACTCTTCGAGAGCGCGGTTGCGGGTGGTGAGGTCGCTGGCCCGTTTGGTCTTGTGCACCGCGAGGGTCTGCGCGGCGTTCCGCTCCACGGTCTGCATCAGTGCGTGCTTGTCGCCACGCTGCGGCACCCGCACTGCGACCCGACCGCCACGACGATCGCACAACCACTGCTCCAGTGCACCGGTGTCCGCGGGTAGGGCAGGCACCAGCACCTCGCGCGGGATCGCCTCGCCACTTTCGCCGCCGTACAGCTGCGCCAGCGCCCGCTCGACCAGGTCCCCGGTACCGGCGTCGTCGACCTTGTCGGCCACCCAGCCGCGTTGGCCGCGAACCCGACCGCCGCGGACGTTGAAGATCTGCACCGCGACCTCCAGCGGGTCCTCGGTGAGCGCCAGCACGTCGGCGTCTGTCCCGTCCCCGAGCACGACCGCATTCTTTTCCATCGCTCGACGCAACGCACCAACGTCGTCGCGCAACCGTGCGGCCCGCTCAAAGTCGAGCTCAGTGGCGGCCGCCCGCATTTGCCGCTCGATCCGCGCAACGTGCTCATCGGTGCGGCCGGACACGAAGCTGACGAAGTCTTCCACGATGTCACGGTGCTCCTCCGCGCTGACCCGCCCCACGCAGGGGGCCGAGCACTTGCCGATGTAGCCCAGCAGGCATGGTCGGCCGATCTGGGCCGACCGCTTGAACACCCCGGCCGAGCAGGACCGCATCGGAAACACCCGGAGGATCAAGTCGACGGTCTCGCGGATCGCCCAAGCGTGGCTGTACGGCCCGAAGTAGCGCACCCCTTTGCGCTTGGGGCCGCGCCCCACGGTGACGCGCGGAAACTCCTCGTTCATCGTCACGGCCAGCCACGGGTACGACTTGTCGTCTCGGTACTTGACGTTGAAGCGCGGGTCGAACTGCTTGATCCAGCTGTACTCGAGCTGCAGCGCCTCGACCTCGGTGCTGACCACGGTCCAGTCGACCCGGCCGGCTGTGCTGACCATCGTCTGGGTCCGCGGGTGCAGCTGGAGAATGTCTTGGAAGTACGAGCCCAGCCGCGAGCGCAACGACTTCGCCTTGCCGACGTAGATCACCCGGCCGGACGGGTCGAGAAAGCGGTAGACACCCGGCTGATCCGGGACCGAGCCGGCGGTCGGCCGGTAGGACGCAGGATCTGGCACGCGCCCAGCCTAGAGGCCGGCACGGACAGCGCCGGTCAGCCGAGGGTGACGTCTCCGCCGCTGAGGGTGACCGGCTCGGCAGCCAACGCGGCAGGTGCAGGACCGGAGATGACCGAACCGTCTTCGATGGAGTAGCGGCTGCCGTGACAATTGCAGACGATCTCGGCACCCTCGATGCTGGTGACGGGACACTGCTGATGGGTGCAGACGGCGGTGAAGCCCTTGTATTCGCCTTTGGTTGGTTGGGTCACGACCACCAAGGCGTCGGCATAGATGACGCCGCCGCCGACAGCAACCTCGGATGCGGGGCCCAGCACGGTGCCAGAGCCCTCGCCGCCGCCTTGGGTGCCGTCGTTGTCGCCGGCAGAACTGCTGGGGGTGCTAGACGTGGCCTCCCCGTCGCTGCCGCAGGCGGCCAGCAGTGTCGAGGCGGCAGCACCGGCGCCGCTCACAGCTAGGCCCTGCAGAACGGCGCGGCGGCAGATCAGTGGGCTTCGGTCATTCATGGTCGAGCCTCCAAGACGTCGGACATCCATGATGACGGGCCCGATCACAAATCCAGGCTCACCCGGCTTTCCGGCCACTGCCCTTCCGGGGGGAGGGCCGTGACCGGGCGCCCCTGGCACTGCCGAGCAGCGGGCGCAGGAAGGCGCCGGTATGGCTGGCCGGGTCGGCAGCGACGTCCTCGGGGCTGCCTTCGGCGACCACCAACCCGCCGCGGGTGCCACCCTCGGGACCCATGTCGATGAGCCAGTCGGCGGTCTTGATGACGTCCAGGTTGTGCTCGATGACGATGACGGTGTTGCCCTTGTCGACGAGGCCCTGCAACACGCCCAGCAGCTTGCGGATGTCCTCGAAATGCAACCCGGTCGTGGGCTCGTCCAGCACGTAGACGGTGCTGCCGGTGGACCGCTTCTGCAACTCCGAGGCCAGCTTGACTCGCTGCGCCTCCCCGCCGGACAGCGTGGGCGCCGGCTGGCCGAGCCGCACATAACCCAGCCCCACATCGACGAGGGTGCGCAGGTGCCGGCTGATCGCGGGGATAGCCTCGAAGAAGTCCACCGCCTGCTCGATCGGCATGTCGAGCACCTCCGCGATGGACTTACCCTTGAAGTGCACCTCGAGGGTTTCGCGGTTGTAGCGTGCGCCGTGGCAGACCTCGCAGGGCACGTAGACGTCGGGCAGGAAGTTCATCTCGATCTTGATGGTGCCGTCGCCCGAGCACGCCTCGCAGCGACCGCCCTTGACGTTGAAGGAGAAACGCCCCGGCTGGTAGCCCCGGACCTTGGCCTCGCTGGTCTGGGCGAAGAGCTTGCGGACGTGGTCGAACACGCCGGTGTAGGTGGCCGGGTTGGAACGCGGTGTGCGGCCGATTGGCGACTGGTCCACGTGGATGACCTTGTCCACCTGCTCGCTGCCGCTGATGGTGCGGTGCCGTCCCGGGATCTCGCGCGATCGATAGATGCGCTTGGCCAAGGAGGCGTAGAGGATGTCGTTGACCAGAGTGGACTTGCCGGACCCCGACACCCCGGTCACCGCGGTGAGCACCCCCATCGGGAACGCAACGTCGATGTCGCGGAGGTTGTGCTCCTTGGCCCCCCGTACGACCAGCTCTCGACCCGGGGTCGGGTGCCGGCGTACGTCGGGCAGCGGGATGTGTACGCGCCCCGCTAGGTAGGCGCCCGTCAATGAGTCCGGATGGTCCAACAGGTCGTCGACGGTGCCCGACACCACCACTTGGCCTCCGTGCTCACCGGCCCCCGGGCCGATGTCGACCACCCAGTCGGCCGTACGGATCGTGTCCTCGTCGTGCTCGACGACGATCAGGGTGTTGCCGAGGTCACGCAGCCGGACGAGTGTGTCGATGAGCCGATGATTGTCCTTCTGGTGCAGACCGATCGACGGCTCATCCAACACATAGAGCACACCAACCAGGCCGGCGCCGATCTGGGTCGCCAGCCTGATGCGCTGCGCCTCCCCGCCGGACAACGAACCCGAGGGTCGGTCGAGCGTCAGATAGTCGAGACCCACGTCGAGCAGGAACCGCATCCGCTCGTGGATCTCCTTCAGCACCCGGCCGCCGATCTGCCGCTCCCGGTCGGTCATCTGCAGGTCCCCCAGGAAAGCTGCCGCCTCGTCGATAGGCAGCGCGCAGACGTCGGCGATGTTGCGCTCGTCGCCGCCTGCGCCGGCCAACCGCACCGCGGCCGACACCGGCTTGATCCGTGCCCCGGCGCACACCTGGCAAGGCACCTCGCGCATGAAGCCCTCGAAGCGTTCACGGCTGGTGTCGGACTCTGCCTCGCTGTGCCGACGCTGGATATAGGGAATGACCCCCTCGAAGGTCGTCCAGTACGAACGCTCGCGGCCGTAACGGTTGCGGTACCGGACGTGCACCTGCTGCTCGTGCCCGTGCATCAGCGCACGCTGCGCGTCGGCCGGCAGAGCGGCGAACGGGACGTCGACCGAGAAGCCCATCTCGTCACCGAGCGCTGACAGCAGGCGGCTGAAGTACTCCGAGACGTGTGCCGCGGACCACGGCGTCACGGCACCATCAGCGACCGATCGTGACGGGTCGGGCACAACCAGCTCGGCATCCACCTCCATCCGGGTGCCCAGACCGTGGCACTCCACGCAGGCGCCGAACGGCGAGTTGAAGGAGAACGACCTGGGCTCGAGCTCTTCGAAGGACAGGTCGTCGTACATGCAGGCCAGATGTTCGGAGAACATCCGCTCCCGGCCGGGGTCATCGGCTGCCAGGTCGACAAAGTCCAGCAACACCAGACCGTCTCCCAGCCGCAGCGCCGTCTCGACGGAGTCGGTCAACCGCCGTTTGGCGCTCTGCTTGACGGCCAGCCGGTCGACGACCACTTCGATGGTGTGCTTCTTCTGCTTGGCCAAGGTGGGCGGATCAGCAAGAGTGTGCACCTCACCGTTGACCCGGGCACGGCTATACCCCTGGGTCTGCAGGGTGCGGAACAGGTCGCCGTACTCGCCTTTGCGACCGCGGATGACCGGGGCAAGGACTTGGAAGCGGGTGCCCTCGTCGAGCTCGAGGACCCGGTCGACGATCTGCTGTGGTGTTTGCCGGGCGATCGGCCGGTCACAGACCGGGCAGTGCGGCCGCCCAGCGCGTGCAAACAGCAGTCGCAGGTAGTCGTAGACCTCGGTGATGGTGCCAACGGTCGAGCGTGGGTTGCGCGAGGTGGACTTCTGGTCGATCGACACCGCGGGCGACAGGCCCTCGATGAAGTCGACGTCGGGCTTGTCCATCTGCCCAAGGAACTGACGGGCGTAGGCCGACAGCGACTCGACGTAGCGACGCTGCCCCTCGGCAAAGATCGTGTCGAATGCCAGGCTGGACTTGCCCGACCCGGACAACCCGGTGAAGACGATGAGAGAGTCGCGGGGCAGCTCGATCGAGACGTCCTTGAGGTTGTGCTCGCGGGCACCACGGACGATAAGGCGGTCTGCCACGACTGCGACTCTCCTGGGATCGGCGGACGGCACGGCGGCCCCGTTTGACCCAGGCTGGACCTGGCCAAATTGCGGCACTCGGTCAGGCTAATCGGGACCACCGACAGTCTGTCCCGGTCGGCTCCGATCGGCCACTGCTGCTCGGCTGCCGATGCGCCAACGAACCCTCCCCTTACGCGCAGCCGGTCAGCCGGCTATTTCCGTTGCCCCCTCGATGGCGCGCGGGCTGCCCGCCTTGTGCGGCCCGGCGTTGCGGTGGTGTCCGTGGCCGTGCTTCCACGTGCCGCGGCCCCACTTCTCCTTGCGTTCAGCGGATCCGAGACCCAGTTTGCTCGAGCAGGCCGGCCATGCGCCCCAGCCCTGATTGCGCAGCACCCGGTGTGCGGTGGCGATCTGCTCCACCCGGCGGGCCTTGTCCGCGCGACGGGCAAAGTGCCGCCCGTTGTACGCCTTCCAGGTGCCCGCGGAGAACTGCAGGCCGCCGTAGTAGCCGTTGCCGGTGTTGATATGCCAGTTGCCACCGGACTCGCAGTTCGCGAGCCGCTTCCACGTGCGCTCCGACGCGGCGTCGGCGGACGTGCTGGC
>JACCYS010000358.1 GCA_013696365.1 Nocardioidaceae bacterium | reverse complement strand
CGGTGATCCGCGTGCTGATCGAGACCAGCGACGGCAACGACGCGTGGGTGACGGTCGGGGTCGGGCACAACATCATCGAGGCGTCGTGGGAGGCACTGCGCGACGCGGTGACCTACGGCCTGCGCCGCTCCGGGCTGACCTGAGGCTGTCGAGGCGGCGGACCCGGCTGGCCGGGGCGCTTGCGCGTGCCGAGCCGCTGATCGCGGCTGCCAAGTGGTCACAGGCGACACCTAAACCGGCGTCGTTGACTGTCGAGTGTGACCACTTTTGTAGTGGCGGCGCCATCCGCTGCTCGGACGGTGGTGGACGTCGTCGCTACGGTGACCCGATGGCGGTCTGGGTGTCGATGCTGCGCGGCATCAACCTGGGTGCGCGCAACAGGGTGCCGATGCCGGCGCTGCGCGACGCACTCGTTGCTGCTGACTTCGAGGACGTACAGACGTACGTGCAGAGCGGCAACATCATCACCTCGTCGGGCCACCGCAGCCGTGACAAGGTGGCCGCGCTCGTGCGCGAGGTGGTCGCCACCAATTTCGATGTGGACGTCCCGGTCGTCGTGCGCAGCCCGGCCGAGCTGACCTCAGTGCTGGCGTGGAACCCGTTTCCCGATGCCGCCGCCGAGCGGCCCAAACTGGTCCAGGTGACGCATCTGGTGACCACCCCGGCGCCTGACGACGTTGAGATCCTGTTGTCAGCGGTGGAAAACATGCGGGAGCGGATCGCCGTGCGCGGTCCCGAGGTGGCTGTCGACTACGTCGAGGGCATCCAGACCAGCAAGGTGCAGGGTGCCTGGCTGGCCAAGCGGCTGGGCGGTGTCGACGGCACCGCCCGCAACTGGCGAACCCTCACCGCGCTGTGCGAGCTGACCGCCGATGTGTGAGCGGTGAAGAAGGCCGGCCCACTCGGATATTTGAGTACCGCTTGCGCCACGCGACGGGTACGCGAGCTCGCCGCCCTGGCGGGCTCGGTTAGCGCGTCGCGAACCGCTTCAGCCGCTCGAGCATCGCGTCGAGCGCCGGCTTTGCCTGGTCGCTGGTGAAGATGCCCTGCGCATGGGCCGAGCCGGGAAGGAGCATCGCCTCGTTCTCGTCAACAGGGGCTGCCTCGGCCAGGTCGCTGGACACGCTGGCGACCGGCTCGTCCTCGCTGGCGATGAACAGGTTGGGCTGATCGCCGAGCCCCTCGACCGTCCCATTGGGCGACAGCAAGACCATTTGATCGGGCAGGTCCAGCTGCTGGCTGGCCAGGTCGAGTATCCCGTCCGTTCCGGCGCTGCCCCCGACGAGGGCGACGTCGCTGACCCCGTCGTCTTGCAAGTGACCGACCGCGTCCCCGATCGCGCCGGGGCTGATGTCTTCAACCGCGACCACGGTGGCACCCTGGTCGGCGATCACGGTCGCCTGCTGCTCCCAGCTGGCCGCGTCGTACGCGGCTCCGTGCGCAAGGACCACGCCGTAATCACCATCACCCCACGTCAATGCTTCCCGTTGATCGTGATCGTGCTCCCCGTCGTGCTGCCACCCTGCTGTGACGGCCCGGCAGACTCCTCCGACCCCCCGCAGCTCGCGAGCGCAACGGTTGTGGCGACGGCTAGGACCACGAGTACGCGGGGTCTGGACATGACGTCGATGCTAGGCGTCAGCGGTGCTGGCCGAGCCTCAACCGCGCAGCCGGCGGCACTAGGCTCGGCGCCGTGCGTATTGCGAGGTTCGCCAGCGGCGACGACCAGCCCCGGTTCGGGGTCATCGGTGAGCGAGACGGCGAGTCGGTGCTCGCGGTGCTCACCGGCGACCCGCTGTATGCGGGGATCGAGCTGACCGGCCAGAGTCTGCCGCTGGACGACGTACGCCTGCTGGCGCCACTGATCCCGCGCAGCAAAGTGGTGGGCATCGGCCGCAACTATGCCGCACACGCCGCCGAGCTCGACCACAAGCTGCCCACCGAGCCGTTGATGTTCCTCAAGCCGAACACGTCGGTGATCGGACCCGGTGACCCGATCCTGCACCCCAACACCACCGAGGACCTGCAGTGGGAGGCCGAGCTCGCTGTTGTCATCGGGCGGATCTGCCGTGACCTGCCGGTCGAGCAGGTGGCTGATGTCGTCCTCGGCTACACCGTCGCCAACGACGTCACCGCCCGCGACCTGCAGCACGCCGATGATCAGTGGACCCGCGCCAAGGGTTACGACACGTTCTGTCCGCTCGGCCCGTGGATCGAGACCGACCTCGACGTCTCGGATCTGCGGGTGACCACCTCGGTCCGTACGGGCGGTTCCGCCCCGGACGGGGAGCTGCGCCAAGACGGCCGCACCAGCCAGCTGATCTTCGACGTTCCGAGACTGGTGTCCTACGTCTCGAGCGTCATGACGCTGCTGCCCGGTGACGTCATCCTTACCGGCACCCCCGCCGGCGTGGGCAGGATGGTCCCCGGTGACCAGGTGTCGGTGAGCGTCGAGGGCATCGGCACGCTGGTGAACCCGGTCATGGCCGCATGAGCGCCAGCGGCTCCGACCCGGCCGGCGGCGTCCGGGTGCGCTTCTGCCCGTCGCCGACCGGCAACCCACACGTCGGGCTGGCACGGACGGCGCTGTTCAACTGGGTCTTTGCCCGCCACCACGGCGGGTCGTTCGTGTTCCGGATCGAGGACACCGACGCGGCCCGCGACACCCAGGAGAGCTACGACCTGCTGCTGGACGTGATGGGCTGGCTCGGTCTCGACTGGGACGAGGGGCCGGAGGTCGGCGGCCCGTACGGGCCGTACCGGCAGTCGCAGCGACGCGACATCTACGCCGATGTGGCGGGTCGGCTGCTCGAGGCTGGCCGGGCGTACCGCTGCTACTGCTCGCAGGCCGAGCTCGAGGAACGCCGTCAGCGGGCGCGCGACGAGGGTCGCAACCCTGGCTATGACGGGCACTGCCGCGACCTCGCGGACTCTCAAATCGCAGCGTACGAGGACGAGGAGCGGCCGCCGGTGCTGCGGTTGCAGATGCCTGACCGCGACATCACCTTCACCGACCTCGTCCGCGGCGAGGTGACGTTCGCCGCAGGGCAGGTCAGCGACTTCGTTCTCGTGCGCGCCAATGGGCAGCCGCTCTACACGCTGGTCAATCCGCTCGACGATGCTCTGATGGGGATCACGCACGTGCTGCG
>JACCYS010000311.1 GCA_013696365.1 Nocardioidaceae bacterium | reverse complement strand
GAGCGAGCAGCGAACATGCGGCGGTTCGGGGTGCGGACCCCCGCCGGGGTGGCCCGCACCTTCCGGCCAGGTGGGATGGTCTATTTCGACCAGAACGTCAGCACTCCGCAGCAGGTCCGAGCGCTCTCCGGCGGCCTGCACCGGGCCTCGCGTCGGGCGGGGTTGCCGACGCTGTTGTTCACTGACCAAGAGGGCGGTCTGGTGTCCCGGCTTCCGGGCCCGGTGGCCGACCGGCAACCTGCAGCACGTGAGCTGGGCGGTGACCCCCGGCTGGCCCGGACCAGCGCGCGCCGGATGGGGTCCGCGATGGCGGGTATGGGGTTGGACGCGGACTTTGCGCCGGTAGCCGATGTGGACACCGTCGGCGGCGATGGCGTCATCGGCACACGAGCGTTCGGCAGTGGCCCGGGGGTTGTGTCCAGGATGGTCCGCCAGCAGATCTGCGGCTATCACCGAAGCGGTGTTGCCGTGAGCCTCAAGCACTGGCCGGGACACGGATCGACCTCGGTCGACAGCCACCAGGCGTTGCCGCAACTCAGCCTGCCGCTGAGGTCGTGGCGCAGCCAACATCTGGCGCCGTTTGCGGCCGGTGTTCGGGCGGGAGCCGACATGGTGATGACCGGGCACTTGGCGTACGAGCGGCTCGACCCTAGCGGCAGACCGGCCTCGTTGTCGCCGCGGATGACCCGAGGCTGGTTGCGCGGGCGACTCGGCTTCGACGGGGTGATCGTGACCGATTCGCTGAGCATGAGTGCGGTGGCGGCGCCGGGCACCGCCGGCCGGGTGGCGGTGCAGGCGCTCCGAGCAGGGGCCGACCTGCTGCTGATGTCGCCGTCACCGACCGCCGCTGCAGACGGGATTCGAGCGGCGGTGGCCAATGGCCGGCTCACCCGAGCCCGACTGGAACGATCCGCGCTCCGGGTGCTGCGGCTCAAGCAGGATGCCGGTTTGCTCAACCGGCCGCAGCGCCCCGGCCGCTGTTGACCGGCCGCACGCTCACAGTGCCCTGGGTGGGAGTCGAACCCACACTGTGCGGGGTTTGAGTCCGCTTTCTCTGCCAGTTGGAATACCAGGGCTTGGCAGCACCCTACCGAGCCCCTCGATAGCCTTGCGCCATGCCCGAAACCGCGAGCTCTGAGCAGCCAGATCCGCGCCGGGTAGTCATCGCCGAAGACGAGGCGCTGATTCGCCTCGACCTGGCGGAGATGTTGGCTGAGGAGGGTTACGACGTCGTCGGTCAGGCGTCCGACGGCGAGCAAGCCGTCGAGCTGGTGGAGCGGCTACGACCCGACCTGGCCATCCTGGACGTCAAGATGCCGCGGCTGGACGGGATCACCGCCGCGGAACGGATCGCCACCCAGCGAATCGCACCGGTGGTGATCCTGACCGCCTTAAGCCAGCGCGAGCTGGTGGAGCGTGCCCGCGAGGCGGGTGCGATGGCGTACCTGGTGAAGCCCTTCGCTCCGCCGGATCTGATGCCCGCCATCGAGATGGCCGTCAGCCGGTTTGCGGAGCTGACCCAGCTTGAGCGGGAGGTCGCCGACCTGAACGACCGGCTGGAGACACGCAAACTCGTGGACCGCGCAAAGGGGGTCTTGCAGACAAGCCTCGACATCACCGAGCCTGCTGCCTTCCGCTGGATCCAGACCACCGCCATGGACCTGAGACTGTCGATGCGCGATGTCGCACAGGGTGTACTCGACCACGGCCCGTCGGGGCAGGTCACGAAATGACAACGACAACGCGACAGTGTCACAACGTGCTGCTATAGGCGTGCGCGGGCGGCTACCCTTCGGTCAATCTGTCGGGCGCCAGCCCGCACGCCCAACCACGGAGGATCCATGCGTTTGCGCTCTCACACTTTCCGCGCGGCAGCGGTCGTCGCTGCCAGCGCCCTGGTACTTGCCGCCTGCGGTGGCTCCGACAGTGAGTCGGGCGCCGGTAGTGAGGAATCGTCCTCGGCCGAGCCCTCTGAGGAGTCCGACGCTGGCGGAGGCGGCGGGGGGAAGGGCGACGGCACCCTGGTCGTCGGCACGCTGCTGCCGCAGACCGGTGACCTCGCCTTCCTCGGCCCGCCGGAGTTCGCTGGTGTCGACCTCGCGGTGAAGGAGGTCAACGAGGCCGGTGGCGTCAACGGCTCGCCCGTCAAGCAGGTCAAGGCTGACTCGGGTGACGGCACGCCGAACATCGCCCCGCAGGAAACCAACAACCTGTTGGACGCAGGGGCAGACGTGGTCGTCGGCGCTGCGTCGTCGAGCGTGTCGCTCTCGGTGATCGACAAGATCACCGGTGCCGGCGTCGTGCACTTCTCCCCGGCCAACACCTCGACCGCCTTCGACACCTATGACGACAAGGGCCTGTACTTCCGCACCGCCCCGTCCGACGTGCTGCAGGGTGCGGTGCTGGCCAACCTGGTCGCCTCCGACGGCTTCAGCAACGTCGCCATCATGGCTCGTCAGGACTCCTACGGTGAGGCGCTTGCCAACCAGGTGGAGGAGGTCTTCACCGAACAGGGCGGCACGATCACCGACAAGGTGCTCTACAACGCTGATGCCGGTCAGTTCAACGCCGAGGTGGACCAGATCGCGGCCAACGACCCCGAGGCGATCGTGCTGATCGCGTTCAACGAGACCACCAAGATCATCCCGGCGCTGACGGCCAAGGGGATCGGCCCGCAGGACAAGCAGATCTACTTCGTCGACGGCAACACTGCCGACTACTCCAAGGACTTCGACAAGGGCACGCTCGAGGGCGTCAAGGCGACCTATCCGGGCGCAGAGCTCAGTGGTGACTTCCGCAAGCGGATGCTCAGCGTCGACAAGAGTCTGAGCGACTTCACCTACGGCCCGGAGTCGTACGACGCCGTGGTCGTCACCGCGCTGGCCGCCACCGTCGCCGGCGATGACTCCGGCGAGGCCGTGGCCAAGGAGATCAACGGTGTCACCACGGACGGCGAGAAGTGCACCGAGTACGCCAAGTGCGTGGAGATGATCAAGGCCGGGGACGACATCGACTACGACGGGGTCTCCGGCCCGCTGGAGTTCAACGACACCGGCAGCCCGTCGGCGGCGACGATCGGCATCTTCGAGTACACCGCGGCCAACATCTTCGAGAACGTCCGCTACATCACCGGGCAGGTCTAAGGCTCACGGCTTGCTGAACTCAACGCAGCGGCCCCGATCGGATCACTCCGGTCGGGGCCGCTGTTCATTGCCACCGCGACGCACCGTCTGGTTCGCTCCCATAGCCGACAGTGAATGTCGTTCTGCGCGGGTCAGCGCCACTCTCCGCATGCGGCATCACATGCTGGAGTGCCCTTCGACGGCCGTCTCCAGAAGGGCCTTGCGTTCGCCGAGCATCCGGTCGACCGATGCAGGGTCCTCGCGGTTCGTCGCGATCATGTCGCTGCGCTGCTGGCCACCGCGGATGACGTTGAGGCTGCCGTTCCGGATGGCTTCGACGGTGGCGTCGGCGACCGCCTCGGGGGACTCGTACTCGAAGCCTTCCTCGACGCCGGCCTTCGAGGACTCCATCATCGGGGTGCTGGTCGCACCGGGGTAGACGGTCAGCACGTGCACGCCCTCGCCGTACAGCTCACGACGCAACGCCTCCCCGAAGTGCGCGATCCCGGCCTTGGTCGCCGCGTAGGTCGCGTAGAACGGCATCGCGATCAGCCCGATCCCCGAGGAAATGTTGATGACGAGTCCGCGGTCGGACTCCCGCAGGCTGGGCAGCGCAGCGCGGGTGAGCAGGATCGGTGCCGTCAGGTTGAGCGCGATCTGGGCCACAACCTCGGACTCCTCGATGACCTCGAGCCGGCCGGCGCGGACGTTGCCCGCGTTGTTGACCAGTACATCGACCCCACCGAACTCGGCGCGGGCCGACGCCACCACGGTCTCCGGCGCGCCTGGTTCGGTGAGGTCAGCGGTCACCACGTGGGCCTGGGCCCCCTGCTCTCGGACACGGTCCGCCAGTTCGTCGAGGGGCTGCTGACGGCGACCCACCAGGGTGAGCCGGGGAGTGTGCTCGGCGAGACGCAATGCGAGTGCGTGCCCGATACCGCTGCCGGCGCCCGTGAGCAGGATGGAGGCATTCCTCAGGTCCATGGATTCTCCTTCGAGGACTGGTGGATGGCGACCGAGGAGCCCCCCACGATCGTCGGGTCACCCGATACGCACGTTCCCCGCCAGTCAGCAACCGTCCGGATCGGCGCGTTGTTCCACCCGTCGATGGCCGGGGGATACTCACCCGACTCGCGACTCGCGACTCGCGACCCGCGACTCCCCGGCTGCCTCCCGCCGCCTCGATACAGCAGGCTGGGGCGACGAGCCACAGCCGTGGGCCACCCCGTACATGGCCCCGATGAGGGCCGAGTCGGGCGGCTCAGGCCTTGGCGAGGGTGCCGAGGTACAGCTCAGTCACCTTGGGGTCGTGGATCAGTTCCTGTCCGGTGGCGGTGTAGGCGTTGGCACCCTGGTCCAGCACGTAGCCACGGTCGCAGATCTGCAGGCACCGGCGAGCGTTCTGCTCCACCATCACCACCGAGACGCCGGCCTTGTTGATCTTGCGGGTCTGCACGAACACCTCGTCCTGCATGGCTGGTGACAGCCCCGCCGAGGGCTCATCCAGCAGCAGCACGCTGGGTTCCATCATCAAAGCCCGACCCATCGCCAGCATCTGTCGTTCGCCGCCCGACAGCGAGCCCGCCCGCTGGTTGCGTCGCTCCGCCAGCCGCGGAAACAGCTCGGTGACGAAGCCGAAGCGCTCGTCGAAGCGCTTCGGCTCCTGATAGACGCCCATTTCGAGGTTCTCGGCGATGGTGAGCGCGCCGAACACGTTGTTGGTCTGCGGAACGAAGCCGATCCCCTTGCGGACCAAGACGTCGGCCCGCTGGTTGGTGACCTCGGCGCCGCGCAGCCGGACCGTTCCCTGCGAGATGCGCACCAGCCCGAACAAGGCCTTGAGCAGCGTCGACTTGCCGGCGCCGTTAGGGCCGATGATCCCGACCAGCTCACCTTCTTGGCAGTACAGGTCGCAGCTGTTCAGGATGTCGACCCCCGGCACGTATCCCGCGATCAGGGCGTCGGCGCGCAGCACTGCAGCCTCGGCCGCGCGCAAGTGCGCCGAGCGGTGGGCTGTGTCGCCTGCGGATCCGGCGCCAGCTGTGGCAGTCGACTCGTCTGGAGGATCGCTGGGCACGGGGCCGGTGGGGTCGCTGACCGGGCTACTCATGCGGGCGTCTCCTCGTGCTGGGCGTCGTCGCCAGACGTCGCGGACCGCTCGGCCGTTAGTCGCCGCTCCTCGGCCTCCACGCTGATGTCGGAGTCGTGATGTGCACCGAGGTAGGCGTCGATGACCACGGGGTTCGCCATCACGTCGGCCGGCGGGCCCTCGGCGACGATCTCGCCTTGGGCCATCACCACGACCCAGTCGGAGATGTCGCGGACCATGTCCATGTCGTGCTCAACGAACAGCACCGTCCGGCCCTCGTCGCGCAGCGTCTTGACATGCCCGAGCAACGACTGCTTGAGAGCGGGGTTCACCCCGGCCATCGGCTCGTCCAGCATGACGAGCTCTGGCTCGACCATCAGCGCACGCGCCATCTCCAGCAGTTTGCGCTGCCCGCCGGACAGCGACCCGGCGAAGTCCGCGCGCTTGGTGTCGAGCGTGAAGCGTGCGAGCAGTGAGTCGGCGCGCTCGGTGTTGGCGCGTTCCTGGCCGCGCCACCTCATCGGCAGCAATGCCGACACGAAGTTCTCGCCGCTCTGCCCGGTGGCGGCCAGCCGCATGTTCTCGATCACGCTGAGCTTGCTGAGCACCTTGGTGAGCTGGAAGGTGCGGACCATACCGAGCCGGGCGACCTTGTGGGCGGCGACACCATCCAACGAACGGCCGTTGAACGACCACGAGCCGGTGTCGGGCCGGTCGAAGCCCGTGAGCAGGTTGAAGAACGTGGTTTTGCCCGCACCGTTGGGCCCGATCAGGGCCGTGATGACTCCGCGCTGCACCTCCAGGTGACCCACGTCGACGGCGGTCAGACCGCCGAACTGGCGCCGGATGCCGTCGGCGACGAGGATCGAGTCGGGTTTCTTCGCGCCGGGTTCGCGGGCCACGTCGCGCAGGATGGCAGCGGCCTTGGCGGTGCCGATCGAGCTGTCGGTCGCGGCGGTCGAGCCGGTGCCGGTGTCAGCGGGCATCGAGTGCGATCTCCCTCTTGTCTCCAAAGATCCCTTGCGGGCGGAAGATGACGAGCAACACGAGTCCGAGCCCGGCGGCGATAAAGCGCACCAGGCTGGCCTGCGTGCCGGTCATGATCTCGGGGCTGATGAGCGGGTTGTCTCCGGCGGTCGCCTGGGTGAAGAAGTTGCCGAGGACGCTGATCAGGAACCAGAACATGATGGCGCCCACGACCGGGCCCAGCACTCGGGCCGCGCCACCGAGGATCAAGACGGTGTAGGCGAAGAACGTCACGTCGGTGGAGAAGTTCTCCGGGTTGATCGCCGCCTGGTCCAGCGCCACGAGGAAGCCGGCGATGCCGCCGAGGACACCACCGAGCACCAGTGCCTGCATCTTGTAGCTGTAGACGTTCTTGCCCAGCGAGCGGACCGCCTCTTCGTCCTCGCGGATCGACTTCAGCACCCGGCCCCACGGGCTGCGCATCAGCGCCCAGACCAGCAGGCAGGCCAGCGCCACCATGATCCAGCCGACGGTGAACACCCACGCGTCGTTGGGCCGCAGCGTGAACAAGACCATGTTCACCGACGAGTCGTACGGGTTGATCGCGACGAAGGAGTCGTTGAACTCCTGCAGCCCGTCGCGGCCGCCGAAGTACTCCTGCAGCGACACCGACCCCACCACGATCCGGATGATCTCGGCCGCGGCGATGGTCACGATCGCCAGGTAGTCGGCCCGCAGCCGCAGCGTCGGGGCACCGAGCAGCAGCGCGAACACGATGGCCGCCAGGATTCCGATGGGGACGGCCACCCAGAACGACAGACCGAAGGTCGTGACACTGGCGGCGATGCCGTAGCCGCCGACGGCCATGAAGCCAGCCTGGCCGAAGTTCAGCAGCCCGGTGTAGCCGAAGTGGACGTTCAGCCCGATCGCCGCCATCGCATAGACGATGGCCTCGCTGCCGAACGC
>JACCYS010000270.1 GCA_013696365.1 Nocardioidaceae bacterium | reverse complement strand
GGCCCCCTCCCGACCGCGCGACTGGCGGTCACGGCGAGCAGGCTTTGCTCACCCAACGCGGCTAGGTGCCGCATCTTCGCCCGCATTCCTACTAGGGTCGGGTCACACCGACATCCCATCACGAAGGAGCCCACGTGAACCGCAAGCAGCTCGTCAAGTCCGTTGCCGACAGCACCGGACTGACCCAAGACCAGGTCGACACGGCACTCGGCGGGGTCGTGGACACTGTGACAGCCGCCGTCAAGTCCGGCGACAAGGTCGTGCTTCCCGGCTTCGTCTCCTTCGAGCAGACTCAGCGCAGCGCTCGCACCGGTCGCAACCCGCAGACCGGTGAGACGCTGAACATCCCGGCGCAGAAGGCCGTGAAGGTCACCGCCGGCAAGTCACTCAAGGACGCTGTCCGCGACGCCTGAGCGACTCCCACGATGAGCCACGACGGCCAGCCTCCGAATCGGGGGCTGGCCGTCGCCGGTTCTACGACTGGCTCTGACCGCGTACGGCTTCTGCGGAGCCCTGTGCCTGTCCGGCCACATTGTCCTTGGATTGCTGTGCCCGACTCTGCACGGACTCGGCACCTTCCTGTGCTGTTGAGCGCACCGACTCGGCAGCCTGCTGAGCGGGATCGCGCAGGTTGTCGCCCATCTCCTGGGCAACCGCTTTGGCGTGCTCGGTCACCGGCTCCTTGTACAGCTGGGCCTGTTCCTCCAGTCGCCCGGCCGCTTGCTGCTCGGCCTGAGTGCTGGGCAAGATCGACGATGCCAGCCAGCCGAGACCGAAAGCGACAAGCCCTGCGGCCAACGGGTTGCCCTGGGTCCGCTGCGCCGCCTTGTCGGGCGCGCCCGACACGGCCCCGGACACCCGCGCGGCCGCATTCCCGGATCGGCCACTGACCTGCGAGCGATTAGACGTGCCCGAGCCCATCACGGCCTCCTTCGCCGAGGCGGCTCGGTCGCGGAGGCGGTCGCCGCTGCGCTTGGCCACCGACCTGGGGTCTACGCGGTCGGCCAGGGTGTCCACGTCGGTGCTCAGGTTGTTGCGGGTGCGCTCGATGTCGGCACGGATCTGGTCCGGGTCGTGGGGGTCGGTGGTGGTCATCGCGTTGCCTCCGATGCGTTGTTCGGGCTGGGCTTGATGGCGCCCGGCACCTTCTGCAGGGTTTCGACGGTCTGCTCCGGCGTGGGATTGATCTGCTGCATCTTCTTGCGGCCCATGAGCCCCAGCACGGCGGCGATGATGCCCCAGACGACGGCCACGATGAAGGCGGCCCAGCCGGACGGCATCAGTGCGTCCAGTGCCTGCCATGCCGCGATCGACAAGAACAGGATGAACATGTAGCCAGCGAAGCCGGCGCCGCCGAGCATGCCTGCCGCGCCACCGGCCTTCGTCGCCTCCTGCCGCACCTCTGCCTTGGCCAGTGCAACCTCCTGGCGCATCAGGGTGGACAGATTGGCGCTGATGTCACCGAGCAGGCTGCCGATGGTGGGTCCAGAGTCACGCGAGTCGTCGGCGTGCTCGCCGCCGACAGCGGTGCCGCCGACGCTCGTGCTGCCGGTGCCTGAGTGGGACGGGCCCAACGGGTCGCTCATCGGATACCTCGATCGTCGGGTGCAGCCAGCGGCTCGGACGGGTCCTGGCGGGGGAGGTCTGCAGGGTCGGCGATCGGGTCGACCACCGGCACGGCGTCGGTAGTTCCCGGTGCCACTGGCACGGGCTCGACAGCGGGTGCCTCCAGATGCCCGGCGCCCGAGTTGTTGGTTGAGCCGCTGCTCGAGGTGTCCCGGTGGTTGTCGGCGCCGGCTCGGGTCAGCCGACCGGCGACGAGCCCGGCCACGGCGGCTCCGGCCAGGAAGGCGCCGGGACGGCGTCGCGCAAAGTCGCGTACGGCTTCGAGCACGTCACCGGGCTCATGCTCTTCCAACCACGACGCGGTGTCCCGCGCCTGCACCGACACCTGCCGCACGAGCTCGGTCGTCGGCCCGGACTCCTCACCGCGCTCGGCCATCGAGGACAACTCGTCGCCGACGGAGCGCAGTTGGGTGGCGACCATGCGCTGCTGTGCGCCCACCTG
>JACCYS010000257.1 GCA_013696365.1 Nocardioidaceae bacterium | reverse complement strand
GCGGAACTGTATCCGGCGACGGGCGAGCGCCATGGGCTGATCAGTTGACCTTCTTCGGGTCCTTCAGCGCGCCGGACTCGTCGCCAAACCTGCGGACGTACCTGCGCAGCTTCTCCTCGCGGACCGCATCCCACAACGCCGAGGTCTGCTTCTTCGCCAACAGCACGATGCTCGAGCCGGAGTCAGTCTCGCTGTAGCGGCCGAGTGGTGCGGTGACGAAGACGACGTCGTCGCTCTCCAGTCCGCGCAGTGACAGCGTCAGGTCGCGGATCTTGTCCGGGGTGAGCCCGTCGTCGACGTACAGGTTGTCCACGACCGCCTGGAGCATCTTGGCGAAGGTGATCGGGTCACTGAAGACGCCCTGGTCGAGCATCTTCTCCATCATGGCCCGCATGAAGTTCTGCTGGCGGGCGATGCGGTCAAAGTCGCCGTTCTCCAACCCATAACGAGTGCGGACGTAGGCGAGCGCCCGGCTGCCCTCGAGCGTCTCGTACCCGCGCTCCCACGTGACGCCCTGGCTGTCGTCGTTGATCGCCTCTGGGATGAACACCTCGACGCCACCAAGCGCGGTCGAGATGTCCTTGAATCCGGTCCAGTCGACGATCGCCAGGTGGTCCATCCGCAGGTCGGTGAGGTGCTCGATGGTGGAGATGTAACCCGTCGGTCCGTAGCGTGAGAACGCAGCGTTGATCTTGTCCTCGCCGCGCGGCTTGCCCTGCTCGTCGTAGATCGTGACGTAGGAGTCCCGCGGGATGGAGATCAGGTACGCCTGCTGCCGACCCGCCGGGATGTGCATGATCATGATGGTGTCGCTGCGCAGCTTGCCGTTCTCCCACTCGGGCGCTGCTAGCGCTGCACCGGTGTCCACGTTGTCGCCGTCGTTGTCGCCGTTGTCGGCACCGCCGAGCAGGATGTTGAGCGACTGGCCCCCATCGTCGACCGGCTCGCCGCGGCCGCCGACGTTGCCCACCGCGATCCTCGGCCGCGACTCATCACTCAGAGTCTGGCTCGGGCCGGCAAAGCTCTGCGGCTCGATCAGCTCGTTGAGGTAGTACAACCAGCCGCCGGCGCCCAGCGCCAGCACCAGCAGCAGGCTGACCGCTGCCGTCCACCACTTGTGCCGGACAAACCAGTTGCCGGTCGATGTCGTGCCCGACGCAGCCATCGCCGATGACCCGGACCCGCTTGCGGGGGATTGTCCCTCCCCCGGGGTGGGCGGCGGCGTGGCGGCGGTCATCGAGCTCCTTCTGTCGGGGACATTGTGCGCGGACTGAGGTGTTTGCGGCCAACCGAACGGCAAAAGTCGGCCATAAGCACGACGAACGCCGTCAGGAGGAAGTTCCTGGGCGCGGCCTGCTCAACGCTCCAAGAGCACCGTAACTGGACCGTCGTTGACCAGCTCAATGGCCATGTCCGCACCGAAGATCCCCCGCGAGACGTCAGCACCGAGCGCAACCAGCGCGGCGCAGAACCGTTCGTAGAGAGGTTCGGCGATCGACCCCGGCGCAGCCGCACCCCAACTCGGTCGGCGCCCCTTGCGGGCGTCCCCGTACAGGGTGAACTGGCTGACCACCAGCAGCGGGGCATCCGTGTCCGAGCAGGACTTCTCGTCGCGCAGGATGCGCAACCCCCACACCTTGAGCGCCAACTCGTCGGCCAGTGTCGCAGTGTCGTCGTGGGTCACGCCGACGAGCACCACCAACCCGGGTCGGCCGATGGAGCCGACGACCTCGTCACCGACCCGTACGGCTGCCGACGTCACCCGCTGCACCACGGCTCGCACCCGGCGGAGTCTGACACGCAGACAGCGACCGTCTGGCAGGCTGCCGCGCATGAGTGCAGCGCCCCCGCCACCGCCGAGCACAATGATCACCGTGGCGCCGACGGGCGCCGAGGCCACTAAGGCCGACGTTCCGGCGCTGCCCACCACCACCGAAGAGCTGGTCGAGACCGCCATCCGCTGCGAGCGGGCCGGTGCGGCGATGGTGCACGTGCACATCCGCGACGATGAGCACCGGCCGACGCTCGATCGTCGGCGACTGACCGACACGGTCGCGGCGCTCCGCGAGCAGACGGACCTGCTGGTGCAGCTGTCCACCGGCGGGTCGGTCACCGACCCGTTCGAGGACCGGCTGCGGGTGCTGGACGCGCGCCCAGACTCGTGCTCGCTCACGATGGGCACCGTCAACTTCGGCGACGCGGTGTTCCTTAACCCCTGGCCGTTTATCGTCGAGCTCTATCAGGCCAGCCAGGCCGCCGAGGTCGTGCCGGAGTTCGAGCTGTTCGACCTCGGCCACGTCGCTGCGTTGCACCGGCTGTTCGATGCTCACGGGCTGCCGTACGGCGGCCGGGTGCACTGCGACCTCGTCATGGGGGTGCCGGGTGGCATGCCGGGCACGGCCGCGGCGCTGGTCGCCGTGGTGGCCGCACTGCCGCCGCAGACCACCTCGTGGAGCGCCACCGGTATCGGCCGCAGCACGCTTCCGGTCGCGTTGGCGGCGCTCAGCGCCGGCGGACACCTGCGCGTGGGCATGGAGGACACCGTTGCGTACGCCCGCGGGCGGCCGGTCGCGCACAACGCCGAGCTGGTGCAGCGCGCGTCGGTGCTGGCCGAGGTCGCACAGCGGCCAGCGATGAGTCCTGCCGCGGCCCGCGACCTGCTGCAGGTGCGAACGGACGCTGCTCGTTAGGATTGGTGCCATGCTCGAAGCCTCGTTGATCGCCCTTCTCGTCGTGACCGGGCTGGCCATCACGTGGGTGTCGGTGATTGTTCTCTACAACCTGTACAAGGGTCAGAGCTGACCGGTCGCCTGACGATGCCTTTCGAGATTCCGGCTGACCTGCACGCCGACCTGATGCCGTACGCCTGGCTGGTCGGGCAGTGGCAGGGCTCAGGGCACGGCGACTACCCCAGCATCGACACGTTCCAGTTCGGCCAGGAGGTCGCATTCGCCCACGACGGCCGACCGTTTCTGCACTACTTCAGCAGGACCTGGTTGGTGGACGACGAGGGAAACACGCTGCGGCCGGCGGCGCTGGAAACGGGATTTCTGCGCCCCAGGCCCGACTCCGAGTGCGAGTTGGTGCTCGCTCACCCGACCGGTTTTGCCGAGGTCTGGTACGGCCATGTCGACGGCGCGAAGATCGAGCTCGGCACCGATGTGATCGCCCGCACCCAGTCGGCGAAGGAGGTCACCGCCGGCAGCAGGCTGTATGGC
>JACCYS010000254.1 GCA_013696365.1 Nocardioidaceae bacterium | reverse complement strand
CGGCCACGATGCAAAACTCGGTGGCACCGGTGGCGGCTGTCTGCACAGCAGCCTCGACAAGCTCGGGGATGTTCAGCCACACGGCCCGCACCGGCGACGTGAACTGCCCCGACTGGCTGCAGAAGTGGCAGTCTTCCGGGCAGCCACCGGTCTTCAGCGACACGATGCCCTCGACCTCGACCTCCGGGCCGCACCAGGCCATCCGCACCTGATGTGCCAGCTCGAGCAGCTCGGACAGCCGCTCGTCGGGCAGCCGCAGGAACTGCACGAGCTGAGCCTCCGACAGCCCAACCCCCTGCTCCAGCACCTGCTGGTGGGCGGTGGCCACGATGTCGGCACGATTGTCGGACGGTTGCGCAGTGCGGTCCGGGGCAATGCTCATGATCGGCAATCTAGTGGGAGCACCGGCACCGCGTCTTCGCCCCCTGTCGTGCCGCAACGATCTCGACGTACTCACACTGCGTGTGCGTCACAGCCGTTGTGAGTACGTCGAGAGTCGCGGCGGACATCCCGAGTCTGCGAGGGCCTTGATCGCTAGCGTGCTCCCGACATGACTTCTCCCAACGCTGCCGTCACCGACCTGCTTGCGTACGACCGCGCGCACCTATGGCATCCGTACACCTCGATGACCGACCCCACGACCACCCGAGAGGTCACCGGTGCGCGGGGCGTCCGGCTGCGGCTGGCCGATGGTCGCGAGGTCGTCGACGCGATGTCGTCGTGGTGGTGCGCAGTGCACGGCTACCGGCACCCCGTGCTCGACGCGGCGGCGCGCGACCAGATCGACCAGATGGCGCACGTGATGTTCGGCGGGCTGACGCACGCTCCGGCGGTGGATCTGGCCCGCCGGCTGGTCGAGCTGACGCCACCGGGGCTGGAGCAGGTGTTTCTCGCCGACTCCGGCTCGGTGGCCGTGGAGGTGGCGCTGAAGATGGCGCTGCAGGTCCAGCGCGGCCGCGGGCAGCCGGAGCGAACCCGGATGCTGAGCCTGCGCGGTGGCTATCACGGCGACACCTACGGCGCGATGTCGGTATGCGACCCGGTGAGCGGCATGCACTCGATGTTCGCCGCGACCCTGCCGCGACAGGTCTTCGCTCCGCGACCCCCCGCGCCAGGCGGTGACGTCGACGGTTGGGCACAAACGGTGGGTGAGCTGGCCGAGGAGCACCGCCACGAGCTGGCGGCTGTGGTGGCCGAGCCGGTGTTGCAAGGCGCTGGCGGCATGCACGTCTACGACCCCGCCTGCCTAGGGGTGCTACGTGCGGTGTGCGACGAGCACGGCCTGTTGCTGGTGCTGGACGAGATCGCCACCGGCTTCGGCCGCACGGGTGCGCTGTTCGCGGCCGACCACGCCGGCGTGACACCGGACATCATGTGTGTCGGCAAGGCGCTGACCGGCGGCTACCTCACACTGTCGGCCGTCGTCGTCACCACCGCGGTCGCGCACGCGATCGCGGCATCGGAGTCCGGCGTGCTGATGCACGGCCCGACCTACATGGGCAACCCGCTCGCCTGCGCGGTCGCCGGCGCGAGCATCGACCTGCTCATCTCGGCCGGGTGGGCCGACCAGGTCGCCGCGGTCTCGACCGGCCTGGAGGACGGCCTGCGACCGCTGGCCGCGCTGCCCGGGGTGCGCGACGTGCGCGTGCTCGGCGCGGTCGGTGTCGTGCAGCTGGACCGACCGGTCGACGTCGGGCGGGCCACCGAAGCAGCGCTGCAGCAGGGCGTGTGGCTGCGCCCGTTCCGCGATCTCGTCTACACGATGCCTCCGTACGTGACCGCCGCGGACGACGTGCGCGCGATCACCGACGCCATCGGCACCGCCGTACGGGGTGAGGTGTCGACATGAAAGCACTCGACGACTGGCTCGCCGCGCGCGCGGCAGCACGGGCAGCGGCCGGAACCCAGCGGCAGCTGGCGCCGCGTGGACCGCGGCCAGACGCCATCGATCTGGCCGGCAACGACTACCTGGGCCTGGCCTGGGACCCGCGGGTGGTCGAAGCCGCGGTGGCGGCGACCGAACGGTGGGGGGCTGGCGCCGGTGCTTCCCGACTGGTCACCGGCACCCTGCAGCTGCACCAGGCGCTCGAGGAACGGCTTGCCGAGTCGCTCGGACACGAGGCGGCGCTGGTGACGTCGACCGGCTACCACGCGAACCTGGCCGCAGTCACCGCCCTGGCCGACGCCGACACGCTCGTCGTCTCCGACGCCCACGTGCACGCCTCGCTGGTGGACGCCTGCCGGCTGGCCCGCGGCCAGGTGACGGTCGTCCCGCATACCGACCCGGCAGCCGTGGATACAGCGCTGGCGGGCCGACGCCAGCCGCGGGCCCTGGTGCTCACCGAGTCGATCTTCTCCGTGCTGGGCGACGCCGCCCCGCTCGACGAGCTGGCCGCCGTCTGCGCCCGGCACGACGCCACCTTGGTGGTCGACGAGGCGCACGCGCTCGGAGTCGCAGGGACCCATGGGCTCGGCCTGTTGGCGGGGCGTTCGCACCCTGCAGACGTGGTCGTCACGATCACGCTGTCCAAGTCGCTGGGGAGTCAGGGCGGTGCCGTGCTTGGCAGCCGGGCGGTCGTGAACCATCTCGTGAACACCGCTCGGCCGTTCATCTTCGACACCGGGCTGAGTCCGGCCTCGACCGCGGCCGCTCTGGCCGCCCTCGAGCTGCTGCGCGAGACTCCGCAGATGGCAGCCGACGTACGCCGCCGCGCGGCACAGCTCTCCGATGCCTGCGAGGTGCCGCCAACCGCTGGCGCGATCGTGCCGGTGCCGATGACCTCGCCCGATGCCGCAGTGCGGGCACAGGCCGCGTTGCGCGACCGTGGGCTGCTGGTCGGCTGCTTCCGACCTCCCTCGGTGCCCGACGGGGTCTCGCGGCTGCGGCTGACCGCGCACGCCACCCTCATCGACCACGTGGTGGCGCAGGCGACTGACACCCTGAAGGCGGTGCTGGATGACTGAAACGACCAGGCCACCCCGCTTTGTGCTCGTCACCGGCACCGACACCGAGGTCGGGAAGACGATCACCACCGCGGCGCTCACGGTGTGGCACCGCGCGGCCGGTCACCGTGTGGCCGTGGTCAAGCCGACCCAGACCGGCATCCAGACGGACGAGCCCGGCGACGTCGACGTGATCCGCCGGCTGGCGGATATCCGGCAGGCCTACGAGCTGGTGCGCCTGCCCGAGCCGCTGGCGCCGGAGTCGGCGGGACTTCGCTCGGGGACCGAGTTGCCTCCCGTGGCCGAGCTCGCGGAGCGCACTGTGGCCGCCGCCTCGACGGCCGACGCAGACATGGTGCTCGTCGAGGGCGCCGGGGGTGTGGCGGTGCGCCTGGACCGGGGCGGCGGGACGCTGCTCGACATCGGGCGCGTCCTGCAGGCGCACGGCGACGTCGAGGTCATCGTGGTGGTCCGGGCCGGGCTCGGCACGCTCAACCACACCGTATTGACCGTGGACGGAGTCCGTGCTGCCGGGCTGGATGTGGGTGGGCTGGTGATCGGCTCGTGGCCGATCGAACCCGACCTGGCCGCCGCCACCAACCGCGAGGATCTGCCCCGGATCACCCAGGTGCCCCTGCTCGCGGCCATCCCGGCCGGTGCCGGCGACCTGACGCCCGAGGAGTTCCGGCGCCAGGCCCCCACCTGGTACGAAATGCGCGGATGACCGCCGGGTGGGCCTACAGGAAGGCGACCGGGTCGAAGTCGTCCAGGTCGATGATCCGAACCCGCGGCAACACCGTGTTGAACGCCCGCACATCCGACTCCAGATCGACAATTTTCAGGCCGTCGGCCACCAGCTCGGTGAACCGCAGGTTCAAGAACTCCCGAAAACCCACAACCCCGACGCGACGGTCCGTCCCGCAGAGCCGTGCGATGTGCGGCACGAAGTCACCGTCGTGGCTGGCCAGCATGACGTCACCCGGGCGCGTCTGCAGCGCGTCGAGGGTGCGCTGGATGCCGATGTCGACCACCTTTTCGCCGGGAGGACCGGCCAGCGGGATCGGGCGGTACTGCAGCGCGGTCAGCGCCTGCAGGAAAGCGGCGGGCAGATGACCCGAGCTGGCGTTCAGAAAGAACAGGCCCGTGACTGGTTGGTCCCACGCCTCAGCCACATAGTCCCGCAGACGCTCCCACCGGGGACGCTCGTCCGGGTTCGGCCGTCGACCAAGGACGCTGCTGCCCAATGTCGCGTCGATGTTCTCGCCGTCAACAAGCAGGTACGTCGACGACTCCGCTGTGCTTTCACTGGCCGGGTCCACGGACAGCAAACTAGGCCCCCGTGAGCACGGCTGCCCAGCGAACGGACCGTTAGGTGGTCCGTTGTTCCTTCGGCTCGGCCCGCGGACGCCCTTGAATCTCCCGCTCGGCGCCGACCACGCCCTCGGACAACTCGGCGCTGCGTTCACGCTCGGCGTTGAACTCCATGCCGAGCAGCACCGCGACGTTGGTGATCCACAGCCAGACCAGGAAGACCACCAGACCTGCGAGGCTCCCGTACGTCGTGTTGTACGAGCCGAAGTTGGCCACGAAGAAGGCGAACGCGACCGATGCGATCAGCCAGACCACGAGCGCCAGCAGTGCCCCCTTGGTCAGCCAGCCGAAGCCGCGCTGCTTGACGTTGGGGCGGCGAAGTACAGGACGTCGATGATGACAAGCACGATCAGCACCAGCACCGGCCACTTGGCGTAGTCCCAGATCGTCACCGCAGTGCTGCCCAGCCCGAGCGGTGCGGCGACGGCCTGCACGATCGGCCCGGTGAGCACCAGCGAGAGGGCGACCACTGCGGTCAGCACGATCATCACCAAGGTCACCAGCAGCTGTAGCGGCCGCAACTTCCAGATCGGCCGGCCCTCGGGGGTCTCCCAGATGATCTGCGACGCCCGCATGAAGGCGCCGACGTACCCGGACGCCGACCACAGCGCACCCGCGAGGCCGGCGATTAACGCGATGCCCGCGCCGGTGGGATTGGACGTGATCGACTTGATCGGCCCGGACAGCGCGTCGGCCGCGGACTTCGGACCGAGCTGGGTCACGACGTCGGTGATCGTCTTGGTGACGGTGGCAGGGTCGCCCACGAGGCCCATAACCGACACCATCGCGATCAGCGCAGGGAACAACGACAGCAGGCCGTAGTAGGTCAGCGCCGCAGCCCAGTCGGTCAAGTTGTCCTCGCTGAACTCCTGCACTGTGCGCTTGAGCGTGCTGAACGTCGACGCTTTCGGGTCGGCACCCTCAGGCTGATAATCCGCGCGTCGGGTGTCGGAATCGCTCGCCATCGTGATGTCGCCTTTCGCTGCAGTCTTGGTGCCGGTACCCGTGCAGGCCCCGGCCTAACGAAGCGGTGCATGATCGCCACGCTCCACTACCCTCACCACTCGTGAGAGAGCTCCCAGCAGGTGGCACCGTCCGGCCCATCACCCGGTGGAGCGAGCCGGTCATGCACCGGCCGCTGCGGCCGGTCACGTCATTCGATGCCGAGCTGGCCCGGCTGGTCACCGACATGGTGGCGACGATGCGGGCAGCCGACGGTGTTGGGCTTGCTGCCAACCAGGTGGGCGTCGACCTGGCGGTCTTCGTCTTCGACTGCCCCGACGCCGACCATCGGCATCAGCAGGGAGTGGTGTGCAACCCACACGTGATCCTGCCCGAGGGTCATCAGCGGACACTCGACGACGGCGAAGAGGGGTGCCTGTCGCTGCCCGGCGCCTTCGTGCCCTGCGCGCGCCCCGACTGGGCCCGCGTCGAGGGCCTCGGGATCGACGGCACCCCGGTGGCCTACGAGGGTGACGGGCTGCTCGCGCGCTGCCTGCAGCACGAGTCCGACCACCTGTCCGGCATCGTCTTCGGCGACCGGCTGGCCCGCAAATGGAGCAGACGGCTAGCCGACGAGGCAGCGTCTCGGGCCGACGACTTCCCCCCGGACTGGCCGGTGAGCGCGGCGACCGAGACGCCCCGCGAGACCTAGACGGTTGCATCAACAGGTGCTGGCGATCTTCGCAAGCGACGGTGACCCTCAGGGTCTGCCGTCCGCCAGTGCATAACACGCCACCGCAGCGGCGGCAGCCACGTTGAGTGAGTCCACGCCTGCAGTCATCGGTATCCGCGCCCGGATGTCCGCGGCGCACCGCCATCGGCTGGACAGCCCCGGCCCCTCGGAGCCGATCAACAGCGCGATGGGGCGGTCGATCGGCACCTGGGCCAGGTCAATGGCGGACGGGTCGGGGGTCAGCGCGACCGTGGTGAAGCCGGCGGCGGTCAGCTGCGGCACCGCCTCCCACCAGTCGGCCACGCGGGTCCAGGGCAGCGCGAGCAGCGCCCCCATCGACACCTTGACCGCTCGGCGGTACAGCGGGTCGGCACATCGGGGTGAGAGCAACGCCGCATCGATCCCGAGCGCGGCCGCACAGCGCAGGGCGGCGCCGACGTTGGTGTGCTCGACGAGGTCTTCGAGCACCAGCACCCGGGCGGCCCCGTCGAGCAGCTCCGCAGGTTGCGGGAGCGGCTTACGGTGCATGCAGGCCAGCGCCCCACGGTGCACATGAAAACCGGTGACCTGCTCAGCCAGTTGCTCGGTGACCACGAAACAGGGGGGGCGGCACCGGCCCCTGTCAGGTCACGCAGCCCGGACAGCCAGCGCTCGGACAGCAGGAAGGACCGCGGCCGGTAGCCGGCCTCGACGGCGCGCCTGATTACCTTCTCACCCTCGGCGATGAATAGGCCCCGCTCGGCCTCGAGGCTGCGGCGCAAGGTGACATCACGCAAGCCGTGGTAGTCGGCGAGTCGTGGGTCGTCCGGGTCGCTCACCCGCTGGATCGGGTCGGTGGTGGAGTTCACACCGGGATGGTCGCGGATGGCGGCGAATTGCTCGTGCCCGTGCTGACATCGACCGTGCCCGCCACCGCCACCACGTCGCCGATGATCACCGTCGCCGGGGCGGTGATCCGCTCGGCCGCGACAACGCTGGCCGCCGTGCACAAGGTCGCCAAAGCTCGGCGCTCCCCCGTGGTCGTGCCGGACTGCACCACCGCGACGGGTGTGTTGGCTGGCCGCCCGCCGGCGATCAGCGCCGCAGCGATCGCCGGCAGCGTGTCCACCCCCATCAGCACCACGATCGTGCCGCGCAGCCGTCCGAGCGCCGACCAGTCGACCAACGAAGCAGCGTGGCCGGGCGGCAGGTGCCCGGACACCACCACCAGCTCGTGCGCGACCCCGCGATGTGTCACGGGCACACCGGCCAGCGCCGGCACGGCGATCGCGCTGGTCACCCCGGGCACCACCCGGCAGGGCACTCCCGCTTCCGCACAGGCGATCAGCTCCTCGAAGCCGCGACCGAAGACGTACGGGTCGCCGCCCTTCAGACGCACGACCAACTTGCCCGCCCGGGCACCCTCGACGAGCACCCGGTTGATCTCGTCCTGAGCGGCCGCTCTGCCGCGGGGCAGCTTGGTGGCGTCCACGATCTCGACGTGGCCGGCAAGCTCGTCGAGCAGGGCGGTGGGCGCCAGCCGGTCGACCACCACCACGTCGGCCTCGGCGAGGGCGCGACGTCCGGCCAGGGTGATGAGCTCTGGGTCACCCGGGCCACCGCCGACCAGCACGACCCCTCCTTCGCGGGTGCGGTGCCGCGGTGCCGCCAGGTCGCCGGTACGCAGCCCTTTGACGACCTCGTCTCGTACGTGCGCGGCGCGGCGCGGGTCGCGTTGGGCGTGCACCGCAATGCTGATCCCGCCGTGTCGACCCGACGCCGGTGTCCAGGCGGTTGACCCGGATGCGTCGTCGGCTCGTACGCAGAAGATGCGGCGATGCTCGGCCTCGCTCGCCACCGCGGCGTTGGTCTCGGCGTCGTCGGTAGCTGCCAGCGCATACCAGGCGTCCGCCAGGTCGCCGCTGTGGTAGCCGCGTTCCACCCAGTCCAGCTCGCGGGTCGATACCAGTCCCTCAAGCGCCGGCCGCAGCCACGGCGACACCACCCGCACTTGTGCGCCGGCTGCAAGCAGAGCCGGCACTCGTCGCTGAGCAACCTGGCCGCCACCGACGACGACGACCCGCCGTCCCTGCAGGCGCAGGCCCACAGGATAGACCGCGTCGTCGATGTGCCGGTCGCCAGACATCCTCCCTACGGTACGAGCAGGTCGCCTCGACGCCGATGCGTCCCAGCCCCCGGACGGGTAGCGTCACCTGCTATGAGCCTGGACCGACCCGTTACCCCAGACCCCTACACCTTGCTGCCCACAGTCCCCGCCTTCGACGTACGCAGCGACGACGTCGTCGACGGTCAGCCGCTGGCCGACGCCCAGGTGGCCGACAAGGGCAACACCTCCCCACACCTGGCGTGGTCCGGTGCCCCCGAGGGCACCGAGAGCTTCGTCGTCACCTGCTTTGACCCCGATGCGCCGACCCCGTCCGGCTTCTGGCACTGGGTGGTGGTCGACCTGCCTGCCCATTGCACTGAACTTGCGGTCGGCGCCGGCGCCGGTGACGACTCGCTGCCGGGCGAGGCGTTCCATGTGCGCAACGACGTGGGCAGTCTCGACTTCGGCGGCGCCGCACCACCACAGGGCGACCAAGTGCACCGCTACTACTTCGTCGTGCACGCCGTCGGTGAGTCGAACCTCGGTGTGGACGCGGACGCCTCGCCGGCCGTTGTGTCGTTCAACCTCGCCTTCAAGACGCTCGGCCGGGCAGTTCTGCACGGCACCTACGCCTTCTAGGGACTCCGCCCGCCGGAATGCACGGACGCTGTGGGGCGTTGACCAGCGATTGATGGCCACCTCCGCACCAGCCTTGCCCGCCGCGGATGAGCGGCGGCGCCCCCATCAAGTGTTGCTGGTGCTGCTGCTGGCGTGCGCCAGTTTTGCGCTGACCCAGACGTTGGTGATCCCCGCCCTGCCGGTCATCGCGACCGAGTTGCAGGCGAGTCCGTCGGCAACGTCCTGGGTGCTCACCGGCTTCTTGCTGTCCGCTTCGGTAGCGACCCCGATCGTGGGCAAGCTCGGCGACGTGTACGGCCGTGGACGGGTGTTGACCGCTGTGCTGACTGTGTTCGCTCTTGGCAGCGCGGTGAACGCGCTCGCGCCGACGATCGAGGTGTTGATCGCGGGGAGGGTCCTTCAGGGCGTCGCTGGTGGGGTCTTCCCACTGGCGTTCGGCGTCGTACGCGACACCTCGCCGTCCGACAAGGTGCCGGGTCACCTAGCTCTGCTGAGCGCCGTTTTCGGCATCGGCGGTGGCATCGGTCTGCCGATGTCCGGGGTGATCGTCGACCACACCGATATCGCATGGCTGTTCTGGCTCGGGCTGTTCGCCGCCGCACCAGCCGCGGTTGCCGCGCACCAGCTGATCCCGTCCTCGCCAAGCGCAGTGCGAGTCGGGATCGACTGGTTCGGAGCCCTGCTGCTGTCGGCCGCATTGGCCTCGATGCTGCTGGGCGTTTCCCGCGGCGAGCAGTGGGGTTGGACCTCGCCCACCACCGTGGCGCTGATTGCCGGTGGACTCGTGCTGGCCGTGGTCTGGATCAAGGTGGAGTCACGGATCGATGAGCCGCTGATCCAGCTCAGCCTGCTTCGTGAGCGTGCCGTGGCTGCCACCAACCTGACTGCCTGCCTGATCGGCATGGCGATGTTCTCCAGCTTCCTGCTGATCCCGCAGTTCGCTCAGACTCCCGCACAGGCCGGGTACGGGTTCGGCTTCTCGGTGACGGCGTCCGGACTGCTGCTGGTCCCCTCGGCGATCGTGCAGATCGTCGTCGGTCCGCTTGCCGGGCGGCTGGGGGTTCGGATCGGGTTCCGCCGGGTGTTGGCCATCGGCACCCTGTCGTGCACCGCGTCCTTCCTGGTGCTGGCGATTGCGCACAGCTCGCCGTGGCAGTTCGTCATTGCCGGGATGCTGCTTGGCGGCGGCATCTGCTTCGCCTTCGCCTCGATGGCCAACCTGGTGGTCGCAGCAGCGCCGGCCGCTCAGGTCGGCATCGCCACCGGCATCAACACCGTCGTCCGCACCGTGGGCGGCGCGTTCGGTGCTGCTGTGGCCACGGCGATCCTGGCCGCGCACGTGATCGGTGCCACCGGGCTCCCGTCCGAGGGTGCCTACACCGCCGCGTTCGTCTTCTCCTCGATCATCGGCCTGGCGGCCACCGGGGCTGCACTGCTGATTCCAACTCGAGTGGAGTCGAGCGCCACGCCGGACGTTGAGACTCGGGCACAATCCGCTTCATGAATGTCTCGGCCGATCACCCCACGACCGGCAGGTCTCGGGCAGACATCCTGGGCGAGCCGTTCGTAGCGGAGACCATCGAGCTGCCCGACGACGCCGAGGGCCCGGTGATCGCCACCCTCGTGCACCACCCCGCGCCGCGGACCCGACGTGGTGCCGTGCTCTACGTACACGGCTTCTGCGATTACTTCTTCCAGCGCGGGCTGGCGGAGTTCTTCGGCGAGCTTGGCTACGACTTCTACGCTCTCGACCTGCGCAAGTACGGCCGATCGCTGCTGCCACACCAGACGGCCAACTTCTGCCTGGATGTGGCCGAGTACGACCCAGAGCTGGACGAGGCCTGGCAGCGCATCACCGAGCGGGATGGTCATCGCGAGGTAGTCGTGGTCGCTCACTCCACCGGCGGCCTGATCGTCCCGTTGTGGCTCGACGGCCGGCGACAGGCAGGACGAAGCATCGCCAACGCCGTCATCCTGAACAGCCCGTGGTTGGACATGCAGGGCTCACTGCTGCTGCGTACCGTCGGCACCCAAGCGATCGACCAGGTCGGCGCCCGCCGGCCGTACCAGGTCATCCCGCGCACGGTGTCCGGTGTCTATGCCGAGAGCCTGCACCGCGACCATGGCGGCGAATGGACCTTCGACACCGCCTGGAAACCGCTGGAAAGTTTCCCTGTGCGCGCCGGCTGGATGCGGGCGATCCGCAGGGCGCATCGACGGTTGCACCGTGGCATCGACATCGGTGCGCCAACATTGGTGCTGGCCTCCAAGCGCACCGCCTTCACCTCGGTGTGGACCGAGGACGTCGCCGCCGCCGACATCGTCCTCGATGTGGAGCAAATCGCCCGCTGGTCACACCGACTGGCCGCACAGGTGACGATCGCGCGGGTCGACGGAGCGCTGCACGACGTATTCCTGTCGGCGGAGATCGCCCGCACCCAGGCGTACGGTCTGACCCGTCGATGGCTGGGATGGCTAGACGACTGATCGGCAGGGTCGAGACAGCCGCATCGGCACGTGCGGGATGTCATCCTCGACAAACTCCTTGCCATCCGCGCAGAACGTCAAGCGCTCGTACCACCCCGCCAGGTGTGACTGGGCATCCAGCACCACGTCGGCGGTCGGGTCGTCGGCTGCGGTCCGGGTCAGCGCCTCCACCACGAGTCTTCGTGCGAAACCCGCCCCCCGGTAGGCCTCTGGCACGCACACGCGGCCGATGCGGTAAGAGCCGTCGGGCTCGACCAGGATCCGAAGGTATGCGGTAACTCGGTCACCGTCGGTCGTCCACAGATGGCGCGTACCCGGCTCGACGTCTCGACCGTCCAGCTCGGCGTACGGGCAGCGCTGCTCGACCACGAAGACCTCGATGCGCAGCCGCATGAGCCGGTACACGGTGGCGGCGTCGAGGTCGGCGAAGCGGCTGATCCGCAGCACCGCCTTGTCCACAGGGTCCACGGTAGTCGCCGCTTCCGGCACACCAGCAGGGAGCAACAATGACTGCGTGCTTGGAGAACTGCAGACGGTTGCGGCCGCCGACCGGCTCGATCTGCTCGCCGCGCCGGTGGCTGCCGCCATCGGCGGCATCCCAGGTTCACAGGTTGTCGAGATCGATCCGGCGCTGGCCGATACTGCGACACTGTGCGCCGCCTATGACCTGCCCCTGGACACCGCGGCCAACTGTGTTGTGGTGACCGGACGCCGCGGCGCCGTCGAGCGGCACGCGGCCTGCGTGGTGCTGGCGACCACCCGAGCCGACGTCAATGGCCTGGTCCGTCGACGGCTGGATGCACGCAAGGCCTCGTTCGCGAACGTCGACTTCGCGGTCAGCGCGAGCGGTATGGAGTACGGCGGCATCACTCCCATCGGGCTGCCCGACGACTGGTTGCTGCTCGTGGATGCGGCTGTGCTGGCGACACCTCTGGTGCTCATCGGCAGCGGGCTGCGCCGTTCGAAGATCGTCGTTCCGGGTGCCGCCCTTGGTCGCCTGCCGGATGCCGAGGTGGTCGACGGTCTGGGGCACTGAGCGCCCCAGGTTGCCCCCATTCGGTTGATATGAACTGCCTTGTCGGTGGCCTTGGCTAGAATCGAACACATGTTCGATATCACGGTTTATGGTTTCTCGCCGGAGGCGCCTCGTGATTCCCTGGCTAAGTGGGGTGGCGACGCCCGTCGCGGTCGGGGCGGACAGTCGTCGCCATCGACATCGGTCGAACGGATCGACACGCTCGTCGCGCACGAGCGTCAGATCGCCCGGTTGCAAGCCGAGCAGGCCGAGCTGATGGCCGCACACGCGGCGCAGGTCGCCCCCGCGGGCGGGCTGCGCGGCGCCGCCGCCGAAGTTGCTTTGGCCCGCGGCGTTTCACCGATGGCTGCCGAGCACCAGTTGCACACATCCCAGGTTCTCGTCGCTGATCTGCCTGGGTTGCTCGACCTGCTGCACCGGGGTG
>JACCYS010000205.1 GCA_013696365.1 Nocardioidaceae bacterium | reverse complement strand
CGGCCAACTGCTCCTCGGTCACGTCGACGCGGTTGAACGTCCAGTCGAGCCCGAGCGCCGCATAGGCGGCTCGGTGCAGCACCGGTGACAGCGAGTGCGCGATCGGATGTCCCAGCACCGCGCATCTACGGTGTCCGGCGGACTCGCTCACCAACCGGCCAGACTCAGCACGCGTCGCTGGTCTGGCAGTACGTCCGCAGCTTCTGCACGTTGCCCAGATGGACCTGGTAGTCGTCGGTGAACAGGGTTTTGCCGGTGCGCAGGTTGACGGTCACGAAGTACGTCCAGTTCCCGCGGGCAGGCTTGAGGGCTGCCTCGAGAGCCTGCTCACCGGGAGCGTTGATCGGCCCCGGCGGCAGTCCTTGCTGCTGGTAGGTGTTGTACGCCGACGGGTTCTGTCGCTCCTCGTTGCTGGTGAACACCTCGGTGCCGCCACTGGCGTACTGCACGGTGGAGTCCAGTTGCAGGGGCTGCCCCTGATCGAGCCGGTTGTAGATGACGGTCGCAACCTTCGGGAAGTCGGCCTCGCGTTTGGCCTCGGCCTGCACCAGGCTCGCCACCGTCACCACCTCGGCGGGCGTGTAGCCGCGCTTGCTGGCACCGGCCTCGAGATTGAGGTTGCCTGCCGCCTCCTCGAATCGCTGCACCATCGCACGCAACACGTCATCGGCCTTGACGGTCGGCGGGAACGGATACGTGGCCGGGAACAAGTAGCCCTCGAGGTTGCCACCGGCGTACTTCGGCAACCCGAGCTTGGCCGGCTTTTCGGCGGCCGCCCGATAGGCCTTCGCGGAGAAGTCGGTCTGCTGGGCGAGCCGCTTGAGTGTCTCGGCGGTGGTGAGTCCCTCGGCCACCGCTACGGTTTCCTCGATCTTGGCTGCCGGACTTATCAGGGTCTCCAGCGCAGCCTCGGCGGACATCTGCTTCTTCAGGCCGTAGTAGCCGGGCTGAATATCGGTCGACCGCGAGTCGCCAGCTGCCGCATCGGTGAACGCTTCGACGCTGGCCACCACATCCGCTCGCTCGAGCGCGGTGGCGATATCGGCGGCAGAGTCGCCGTCGGAGACCTCCACCGTCACCGACCCCTTGCCGTCGCCGTCGAAGTCCTCGGCGCCGGCGAAGCGGTCGCGCAACCCGTCAACCCCCTGGTAGGCGAAGAACAACACCGCGCCCACCCCGGCACCGACGACACACAAAGCGAGCAGAGTCGGCAGGCAGCTGCGGGCAAACCGAGCAACCAAGGGCCGCTCGCTCTGCTGACCAGCCGCGGCCACTTGGGCTCCACCGTCGGCATCCAGCACGCTGCCGGTCGACGAGCTGTCACTGCCCTCGACCGTGTCGCGTTCACTCACCAAGGCTCCTGTGTTCATCGGGTGGCGATCCAACAAGCTCACCCGGCGCGGCCCCCCGTGTGCGTTCAGTGTCGAGAGCAGTCTGCAGGATGATGACTGCCGCAGCCTGATCTATCACTTTACGGCGTTTCGCGCCGTGTCGCGCCCCTGGCCGACCCACCTCACGGAGCCCACGTTCAGCGGTGACCGTGCTCAGTCGCTCGTCCAACAGCCGTACTGGCAGCGGGGCAGCCGCGGCCGCGAGCCGCGTACCGAAGTCTCGGGCATGCAGCGCCGCCGGTCCATCACCGCCGGACAGCGACCGCGGCAGTCCGATCACGATCTCCATCACCGCATGCTGGGTGGCCAGCGCGACCAGCAGGCCGATCGCTGCTGCGGGGTTACGATCGACGACCGGCACCGTGCGCAGCGGTGTTGCCAACACACCTGCGGGATCACACACCGCCACCCCTATGCGTACCCGCCCGACATCGATCCCCAGCCGGACACCGGGTCGCATCAGCGGGCGCCGGCGGCGACGCCGATGGCCTGCTCGACCTCGGCCAGTGCCATCGCCACGGCCGCGGCGAGGTGGTCGGTGTCGGCGTACGTCGACCCCCCTCCCTGCGCGACGTCGTCTCGCCCGCCACCGCTGCCGCCGAGCGCTCCGGCGGCCACCTTGACCAAGGCACCAGCCGACAAGCCGCGCTGACCTGCGGCATCGTTGACGGCCACGACGACGGCCGGCTTGCCGGCGGCGCTGCCCACGACGGTGACCACCCCGGGCCGAGCACCGTCAAGCCGGCCCCGGATGTCCAGTGCCAGTGCGCGGACTTGCCCAGCGTTCACACCTGCCGGGGTGCTGGCTCCGACGTAGGCAACCCCACCGACGTCGTGGGCTGCCGCCGCGAGGTCACCCGCCGAGGCCAACAGCTGCTGCACCCGCACGGCCTCGATCTCCTTTTCCGCAGCCCGCAGCCGCTCCACCAGACCGTGCACCCGAGCAGGCAGGTCATCGCGCTGCACCTTGAGCGTCTCGATCAGGCCGGCGACCAGGACATGCTCGCGAGCCAAGAAGCGGTACGCGTCCGCGCCGACCAGCGCTTCGACGCGTCGCACACCCGACCCGATCGAGCTCTCGCCGAGGAGCTTGATCACACCGAGCTGGCCGGAACGTCCGGCGTGGGTGCCGCCGCACAGCTCGCGGGCCCAGTCGCCGACCGACACCACCCGAACCTGCTCGCCGTACTTCTCCCCGAACAACGCCATCGCACCGGACTCACGCGCCTGTGCCTGCGTCATCGTCTCGGCATGCACCGACAGGTCGTCGAGCACAAGGTTGTTGACGCGCGCCTCGACGTCTCCGAGCACCGATGCGGGCACCGCGCCGGTGGCCGCGAAGTCAAACCGAAAACGGCCGGGAGCATTCTCGCTGCCGGCCTGGGTGGCCGTGTCACCCAGCGCCTCCCGGAAGGCCTTGTGAACCATATGGGTGGCCGTGTGCGCTCGCGAGATCGACTTGCGGCGCTCCACATCGACGAGCGCCTGAGCAGTCGCGCCGGCCAGCACCTCACCGGACAGCACCCGCACCCGGTGCGCGATGACGCCGGTCAGCGGGGCCTGCACGTCGAGCACTTGCAACCGTGCGCCGTCGGCCAGGTCGATCGTCCCCTGGTCAGCTAGCTGTCCGCCCCCCTCGGCGTAGAAGGGGGTGCGGTCGAGCACCACATCGACCTCGTCACCCTCGCGCGCCACGTCCAGTGCCCCGTCCGCGCCGACCACGCCGATGACGGCGGCCTCACTGGCCACCTCGTCGTAGCCGGTGAACCGGACCGCACGACCGAGCCGGTCGGCGACGTCACGGAACGCGGTGGCATCCAGGTGACCGGTTCGTCGTGAGCGAGCGTCCGCCTTGGCCCGGTCACGCTGCTGGCCCATCAGTCGGCGGAACTCGGACTCGTCGACCGTGACGCCCTGCTCGGAAGCCATCTCCAAGGTCAAGTCGATCGGGAAGCCGTAGGTGTCGTGCAGCGCGAACGCTGCATCACCGGCCAGCCGGGCACTGCCCCGCTCCCGGGTGCGCGAGATCGCCAGGTCGAACAGCTGGGTGCCGGCCCGCAGGGTCTTCCGGAACGCCTCCTCCTCGGCGTAGGCCACCTGGCTGATCCGGCTCCAGCCGGCCCGCAGCTCGGGGTAGGACCGCGCCATCATGTCCAGGCTGACCGGCAGCAGGTGCGGCAGCACCGGTTCCTCGACGCCGAGCA
>JACCYS010000197.1 GCA_013696365.1 Nocardioidaceae bacterium | reverse complement strand
TGCGGCTCATCTCCAGGCTGAAGATGGCGCTGGTCATCTGGTGGCGCAGCGAGGCCGACCGGCAGATGTCCAGCCCGATCGTCGACTTACCGACGGCCGGCCGGGCAGCGATGATCACCATCTGCCCCGGGTGCAGGCCATTGGTCAGCGCGTCCAGGTCGGCGAAACCCGTGGGCACGCCGACAAGGTGCCCGTCGCGGCCCTCGATCGCCTCGATCTCCTCCAGCGTGGCCGGGATGATCTGCGACAGCGGGACATAGTCCTCACTCGAGCGCCGCTCGGTCACCGCATAGACCTCGGCCTGCGCGCGGTCCACGACGTCGTCGACCTGGCCCTCGCCGGCGTAACCGAGCTGGGCGATCTTGGTGCCCGCACCGACCAGGCGCCGCAGCACCGCCTTCTCCCGGACGATCTCCGCGTAGTAGCCGGCGTTCGTCGCGATCGGCACCGAGGCGACCAGCGTGTGCAGATAGGGTGCGCCACCGACGCGGGCGAGCTCACCGCGCCGGTTCAACTCGGCCGATACCGTCACCGCGTCGGCCGGCTCACCGCGGCCATACAGGTCGATGATCGCGTCGTACATGGTCTCGTGCACGGGGCGGTAGAAGTCGTCGCCACGCACCACCTCGACCACGTCGGCGATGGCGTCCTTAGACAGCAGCATCGCGCCCAGCACACTCTGCTCGGCCGCGTAATCCTGCGGCGGGGTGCGGTCGTTGCCTCCGCCGCCGCCCGACCATTCGTCAGGGCCCGGATCGTCGGCGCCGGCACGGCCGTTCCCGCGAAAGTCAGTGACGCTCATCGCGTGCGGCTCACAGTGCTGCCCCCTTGAATCGCGTCGGTCGACCGTCAATGGCTCAGACCCTCGTCAACGGACAACGTAGGCGCCAGCACCGACAATCAGACCGTACGCAGCATCGAGCGGCAGGGACAGGCGCCCGTCCACACGGCATGTGGACGGGTAGCGACTTTCAGTGGACAGCAACCCGTTGCACTGTGCACAGCCTGTGTGGCCTGCTGTGGACAAAGGCCGTTAGCGCACCTCCGTCTGCCGGCTGACCTGCGCGAACTCCTATCCGCAGGTGTGCAGTTGCGAAAGATGCGGCGGCAATTGCACTCCATGCACACCGCCGCCAGATGTGCTACGCGGTCGACGAGCAGTCGGGGTCCGGGGCCCCTGCAGTCCATGATGTTACGCTCACTATCCCAATCTACTCCTTACTTGTTGGAGCGTGTCGCCGTGCTGCACGTGCGCCGATACCGGCTGCACGACGACGACCGGACCATGTTCCGGTTGGCCGTGCCCGCCTTCTTCGCGTTGGTCAGCGAGCCGCTCTTCCTGCTCGCTGACACCGCGGTGATCGGCTTCCTCGGGACCGCCCCGCTGGCGGCGCTGTCCGTCGCCGGAGCCGTGTTGCAGACCATCGTCGGGCTGTGCGTGTTCCTGGCCTACGCCACCACCGCAACAGTCGCGCGCCGGCTCGGCGCCGGTGATCTGCGGGGGGCGCTGAGCGACGGGGTGGCCGGGTTGTGGCTGGCACTCGCCCTTGGGGTCGTGCTGGCCGCCTGCACGCTCGCCGCTGCCCCACAGGTCATCGAGCTTTTCGGCGTCGGCGACGATGTGGTGGCGCCGGCGAGTCACTACCTGCAGGTGTCCGCTGCCGGCATTCCGAGCATGTTGCTGGTGCTGGCCGCCACCGGCGTGCTGCGCGGCCTGTTGGATGTGCGCACCCCGCTGGTCGTCATCGTGGCCGCCACCATCGCCAACATCGGGCTCGACGTCGCACTTGTCTACGGTGTGGGGCTTGGCCTGGTCGGCTCCGCACTCGGCACCGTCATCGCCCAGACAGGGGCAGCGGTCGCCCTGGTCGCGGTCGTCATCCACCGCGCCCGCCAACACGGCGCAGCGCTGCGCCCCGCCGGCCGCTCGGTCCTGGCCTCGGCGAGCTCCGGCGCCCCGCTGTTCGTCCGGACCCTCACCTTGCGGGCCGTGCTGGTCACCGCAACGGCCGTTGCCGCCACCCTGCCGGCCGCCTCGCTGGCCGCCCAACAGATCGCGGTGACGATCGTTGCGCTGCTTGCCTATGCACTGGACGCGGTGGCGATCGCGGCCCAGGCAATCATCGGTCGCCACCTGGGTGCCGCCGACATCGGCGCCACCCGGCGCAGCACGCGCAGGATGATCGGCTGGGGGGTCGCCGGCGGCACCACCGCCGGTGTGGGGTTGCTGATCGTCGCCCCGTGGCTGCCGCGCTTATTCACTCCCGATCCCGACGTCCGCAGCGCAGCGGTCACCGCCCTGGTGGCAATCGCCCTGGTGCAGCCGGTGGCCGGGATTGTGTTCGTGCTCGACGGTGTGCTCATCGGTGCCGGCGACGGCCGCTACCTTGCGGTCGCCGGGTTGGTGACGGCGGCGGTCTATGTACCGGCCGCGCTGCTCGTGGTGTCCAGCGGCGGTGGTCTCGGGGCGCTGTGGGCGGCGTACGGGCTGTGGATGCTCGCTCGAGGTCTCACCCTCGGGGTGCGCGCGCGAGGATCGGCGTGGATGCGCACCGGCGCAGCACCGACCGGGCAGGCCGTGCCCGCTAGCTAGAGTCTGAGGGTGTACCCCCTCGCCCACGCCGTCTTCGGCTGGGTCTTTGTGATCCTCGCGGTGCAGCCCTTCGGCGGCGCACTGGACGTCGGCGTCGACGCCATCGGTTGGTTGGGCATCGCGTGGGGCTGGCACCAGTTGGTGGTCGTCGAAGCTGGCTTTGCCAGCGCACGTGCGGTCGCATTGACTGGCGCCGGTACGGCCGTGCTGCGCCTGCTGCCAGGACCCGAGTTGCTGGTGGTCACCGCTGAGCTGGTCGCGGTGGCTGTCGTCGCACTGGGCGTGAGCCTTGGGTCGGCAGCCCTGCTACGGGCAGCCGAGGAGAACGGTGCCCCGCTGGTCGCCGCCCAGTGCTCATTCCTGCGCTGGGCGGCGGTCGGGGTGCTGGTGATCGAGGTCAGCGCGGCGCTCGGCAGCCTCGCTGTGGTTCAACTGACTGGCCTGGCATCGTCCGCGGTGCTGATGGGCCTGGGGTTGGCGGCCTACTTCACCCTGCTGCAGTTGGTCAGTGCTGGCCGCCCCTGGCTGCGGGTGATGGGCCGGCGATAGCGCACGACGTCACGGCCGCCCCCGCACCAGCACCTCAGCCTGCTCAGGCAGGCACAACCTCGACGGTGACGTCGGCGCTGGCCTCGTCGTGCACCCGCACAGTGACCGTATGGCTTCCCAGCGACTTGATCGGCTGCCGCACGTCGATGCGGCGCCGGTCGACCTCAGGACCCCCGGAAGCCGTAATCGCCTGAGCTATGTCGGCGACGGTGACCGCCCCGAACAACCGGCCGGTGTCCCCGGCTCGCACCGGCAACTGCACGGTCATGGCCTCGAGCTGCGCCCGGATCTCCTGGGCGTGGCCCAGGTCGCGCACCTCGCGACTCTGGCGCGCCTTCTTGAGGGTGTCGATCTGCTTGGCGGCGCCCTTGGTCCAGCGCACCGCGAAGCCGCGCGGCATGAGGTAGTTGCGGCCATAGCCGTCCTTGACCTCGACGATGTCGCCGGGCGCACCCAGCCGCGACACCTCGTGGGTGAGGATGAGCTTCATCGTGGCGTCCCCTCTCAGCGGGTGGTCGAGGTGTAGGGCAGCAGGGCCATTTCACGGGCGTTCTTGATCGCCGACGCGATCTGGCGCTGCTCCTGCACGCTGACGCCAGTGACCCGGCGGGCGCGGATCTTGCCGCGGTCGGAGATGAACTTACGCAGCAGCGTGGTGTCCTTGTAGTCGATATAGGTGACCTTGGCCGACTTGAGGGGGTTCTGCTTCTTCTTCGGCTTGCGGAGGATGGGCTTGGCCATTGTGGTGCTCCCTTCAGAGCCCGGCTGGCGCCGGAATGGGCCGACGGATGATAAGTGCTGATCTAATTGTCACTGGTGGTGGTCGTTTATCGTTGGTCAGAACGGGGGGTCGTCGGTGCCGCCGCCGGGCCCGCTGGACGCCCACGGGTCGTTGCCGCCACCGCTGGAGCCGCCGGACGGAGCTGGGTTGGCCCACGGGTCGTTGCCCGCCGCCGATCCCTGGCCACCCGAGTCCTGGCTGCTTGAGCCTTGGCCGCCGCCGAACCCGCCGCCGCCCGCGCCGGAGCGTTGGGTACGCGCAACCTTCGCGGTGGCACTGCGCAGGCTGGGGCCGACCTCGTCGACGTCGATCTCGTAGACGGTCCGCTTCTCGCCCTCGCGCGTCTCGTACGACCGCTGCTTGAGCCGGCCCTGGACGATAACGCGCATCCCCTTTTGCAGAGACTCCGCGGTGTTCTCTGCGGCTTGCCGCCACACCGAGCAGGTGAGGAACAGGCTCTCGCCGTCCTTCCACTCCCCGGACTGGCGGTCGTAGGTGCGCGGGGTTGAAGCCAGCCGGAAGCTGGCCACCGCCGCACCCGAGGGGGTGAAACGCAGCTCAGGGTCGTCGACGAGGTTGCCGACGAGGGTGATGACTGTCTCGCCTGCCATGAGTTCTCTCCTGCTGATCAGAGTCGGTGGATGTCCCGGGTTGGGACGCACGCTGCGTAGTCAACCGCACAACGCCGACGAGCGTCGCCGGCTGTCCACAGCCTCAGCGTGCGTCGGGCCGGATCACCTTCGTGCGCAGCACCGACTCATTGAGGGTCAGCTGACGGTCAAGCTCCTTGACCGTTGCCGGCTCGGCGTGCAGGTCGATGACCGCGTAGATGCCCTCGGCCTTCTTCTGGATCTCATAGGCCATCCGGCGACGGCCCCACACGTCGACGCTGTCGATCGTGCCGCCGTCGTTGGTGACCAGGCTCAGATAGCGATCGAGCGACGGCGGGACCGTCCGCTCCTCGAGGTCAGGGTCGAGGATGATCATCAGCTCGTAGTGACGCACAGCGATATCCACCTCCTACGGACTCAGCGGTCACGGTCCTTCCGTGACAGGAGGATGTGTGCTCCGGTCGTGCCACACCCGAGAACCAGGATGGTGGGGTGGGCCGCACGGCAGGTCGGGCTCGCACCCGACCGGCAGGCAATGCTAGCCGAGCGCCGGCTCCATCAGCCAATCGAGGCCAGTGCCAGCTTGGTTGTACGACGCACCAGACACAGGATGGACGCATGAAACCTCGTCGGGCGCTCGTCCGCCTTGCCCTCGCATTCGCGCTGCTCGCACTCGCCGGGTGCGGATCGGCGGCGAGCGAGCAACGGACTGACACCGGCACCGGCCAGACCCCTAGCACTAAGCAGATGCCCGACAGCAAGCAGAAGGGCCACCCCGGTCCGGCCGACGACCCCGCTCCGAGGACGAGCCAGGAGTCCAAGCAATCAGAGAAACCGGAGCAGACCGATCCGGCGGTTCCGGACCAGCTCGACTTCACCGCCGCCCAGGTGTCCGGTGGTCAGTTCGACGCCCGCGGCCTCGCCGGCCAAGACGTCGTCTTCTGGTTCTGGGCACCGTGGTGCACGGTCTGCGCAGGCTCAGCCGCCGACGTCGACGCCGCGGTCAAGGCGCACCCCGATGTGGAGTTCGTCGGCGTTGCAGGCAGCAGCTCGGACCTCAACTCGATGCAGTCCTTCGTTGACCAGCACGGCCTCACCGCCTTTCCGCAGCTGGCGGACACCGACGGTTCGCTGTACACCCGCTTCGGGGTGACCCAGCAGCACACCTTCGTGCTCGTCGGCGCAGACGGTCAGGCGACGACGGTGCCGGCATACGGTGGGTCGGTCGACCTCGACGCCACCATCGCGCAGCAGTTCGGCTGAGGCCGGCCGTGGACAGCGGTCTGTACGCGCTGGCGCTCGCGGCAGGGCTGGTGGCGGCGTTCAACCCGTGTGGCTTCGCGATGCTGCCGGCATACCTGTCCCTGCTCATCGCCGGTGGCGACGTGGGCCGAGCCGGTGGCGACGTGGGCGGGCGGTTGCCGGCGGTGCTCCGTGCGCTGCGCCTGACTGGCGCTATGACCGCCGGGTTCGTGCTGGTCTTCGGCGCGTTCGGTGCGGTGGCGGTCCCGCTGACGCTGTCGATCGAGCAGTACCTGCCCTGGGCAACGATCGTCATCGGCGTGGTGTTGGTCGGGCTGGGCTTCTGGCTGCTGGCCGGGCGCGAGCTGGCGGTGCGCTCTGCCCGAATCAGTGGCGGGGCGCCGTCGACGACGGTGTGGTCGATGACCGGCTACGGCATGGCGTATGCGATCGCCTCGCTTTCGTGCACGATTGGGCCCCTGCTCGCGATCCTCAGTACGACGGTGCGCGCCGGTGGGATCGCCGGCGGTGTGTTCGCGCTGGTGGTCTACGGGCTCGGCATGGGGCTGGTCGTCGGAGTCGTCTCGGTGGCGGTCGCGCTCGCGCAGGACACGGTGGTCGCCGGTGCCCGCCGGTTCATGCCGTACGTGAGCCGATCCGGCGGTGCGCTGCTGGTGATCGCGGGGGCGTACGTCGCCTACTACGGCTGGTACGAGCTGCGAGTCTTCAGCGGCGGCAGCGTCGACGACCCCGTGGTCGGTGCCGCCCTGCAGGTGCAGGGTGCGCTCAGCCGCGCGGTCGCCGAGACCGGCGCGGCGACGCTGACCGTGGTGCTGGGCGTGCTGGTCGTCGCCGGGCTGGCGTTGGCTCAGCTGCGCCGGCGCCGCGTCCTGCGCTGACGGCGAACTCACGCGAGGCCACCAAGCCATGAACTGACGAAATGCGCGGATGACGGATTGGGTGGGGGCGCTACTCGGTGCCGATGGCGGTGAGCACGTCGAGGCGAGCGGCCCGTCGCGCCGGCAGCACCGCAGCCAAAACCCCCACCAGCGCAGCCACCACCACGAACACCGCCAGCTGGAGCCAGGGGATCTGCAGCACCTCGATGCCCTGGTCAGCGATCGCCTGTTGCAGCACCACCCCGAAGATGACGCCCATCACGACACCGAGCACCGCGCCGAGCACGGCAATGGCCACCGACTCCAGCCGCACCATCCGCCGCAGCTGGCGCCGCTGCATCCCGATGGCGCGCAGCAGGCCAACCTCGCGAGTGCGCTCGATCACCGACAACGCGAGAGTGTTGACTATCCCGAGCACGGCGATCACGATCGCCAGCGCCAGCAACGCATAGATGATGTAGAGCAGCTGGTCGATCGGGGCCCGCTGCTCCTCGGCGTAGGCCGCCTGGTCCTTGACCGACACCAACGGGATGTCGGCGACCGCCTCGTCGACGTCGGCCTCCACAGTCTCGAAGGTGGCCCCCGCCGCCAGCGAGACAAACACGAAGTTGTCCTGCGGCCGCAGCCCGCCGGACACGAACTCGTCGAGGGTGAACAGGTATGGGACGCCGACGGCCGGGTTCTGCTCGTAGATGCCCGCAACGTCGACGTCCTGCTCTCCCTTGGGCAACCGCAACGTGAGGGTGTCCCCCACGGCGATTCCCTCGTCGTCGGCGCGCTGCTCCTCGACCAACGCGGTGCCCCCGGTGAAATCGCCGAGTGAACCGTCGCGCAGGTTCAGCGTGACCATGTCGGCGAACGCGTCGGGGTCGGTGGCGGCGATGAAGTCCTCGCGGCCTTCCACCGTGCCCGGTGCATAGCGGAACGGCGCTACCTGCTGCACGCCGTCGACAGCGGCGACATCGTCGGCGATCGACGGGGAGAACGGTTGCCCGATCGCGTTCGAGACCACCAGGTCGGCGGCGAAGTTGGTGGCGATGATCTTGTCGATGCTCGCCTTCGACGACTGGCCGAGCACGGACATGGTGGCCACCAACGCCAGCCCAATCATCAGCGCCGACGCGGTCGCCGCCGTGCGGCGCGGGTTGCGCAGTGCGTTGTCGGCCGACAGCTGACCGATCGTGCCGAAGGTGCGGCGATAGACCACCCGCAGGAGTGCCAGCAGCGGGCGGCCGATCACCGGGCTGGACAACGCGACACCGAGCAGCACGGCGAGTATGCCGATGCCGACCAGCAGAGCCGCCCGCCCGCCCTCGCCGATCAGGCCGGCCGCAATCGTGCCGGCGCCCAGCGCGGTCAGTGCGATGCCGACGATCAGCCGGCGGCGGATCGTGGTCTCGGGCATCGCAACCCCGTCGCGCAGCGCCTCCACCGGCGCCACCTTGGCCGCCCGCCTGGCCGGCAGGTACGCCGCGACCATGGTGACGCCGATGCCCACGCCGTACGACCAGAGCAGGGTCGTCGCGGTGAACACCAGCGGCGACTCGGACAGATCGAGCCCGATGGCGCCGAAGATTGCCTTGATGCCGCCGGCGATACCGAAGCCCACCCCGATGCCGATGGTGGAGCCGACGAGGGCGATCACGAATGCCTCTAACAGCACCAGCCGGCGCACCTGCCGGCGCGAAGCACCGAGGGCGCGCAGCAGGGCCAGCTCGCGGGCCCGCTGGGCGACCAGGATCGAGAACGTGTTGACGATGAGGAACGAGCCGACGACCAGCGCGACGACCACGAACACGTACAAGAAGATGTTGATGAACTGCAGCACCTGGCCGATGGCGTCCTTCTGCTCCTGCGCCACGTCGTCCCCGGTGAGTGCCTCGACGTCGGCGGCAGGCCGGCGGCGACAGTGTCCCGCAGCTCTTCTGGGGACGTGCCTTCGGCGCCGGTGACCCAGATGTCGGTGTAGACGTCATGCCGTCGAAGAAGATCTTCTGCATGGCGTCGGTGCCAAAGAACGTCAGCGTCGCTCCGTTGAGCCCCGCGGAGAACTCGTAGGTGCCGACCAGCTCTGTCTCCAGCTGGGAGCGGGTGCTGGCGGTCACCAGTGGCACCGAATCCCCAATGGAGTAGCCCGCACGCTCGGCCGTGCCGACGTCGAGGGCGATCTCGTCGGGCCCCTCAGGCGCCCTCCCACCGGACAGCGAGCCGGGCACCTCACCAGCCGCATTCGGAGCCTCGTTGAAGTTCAGGCCGATCCCGGGCGGCCCCTGGCCGCCGACGACCTGCCCGTCGGGGTCGACCACGAAGACGCCCTCAACGGCCAGGTTGCCGTCCGCGCGGACAGCGCCGTCGGTGGCGGCGAGTTTGTCGACCAGATCTCCTGACAGTGTTCTGGCGTCGAAGCCCCCACCCTGAGGGTCCCCGTCGGTCTGCGGTCGGACCACCACCTCACCGACTGAGGCGTCGACGATGGCGTCGAAGGAGTTGCCCAAGGTGGCGGTGAACACCGAGGTGCCGGCAACGAAGCCGACGCCGAGAACGATTGCGAACGTGCTCAGCAGCAGCCGTAGTTTGCGTGCGAGCAGGTTGCGCCAGGCGGCCCGCAGCACGCTCAGGCCCGCATCTTCTCAAGCACCGCGTCGGCGGTCGGGTCGAGCAACTCATCCACAACCGTGCGTCGGCAAGGAAGATCACCCGGTCGGTCCAGGCGGCCGAGGTCGGGTCGTGGGTGACCATCACGATCGTCTGGTCGAACTCCTTTACGCTGCGGCGCAGGAAGCCCAGCACCTCGTCGCTGGCGGCGGAGTCGAGGTTGCCGGTCGGCTCGTCGGCGAAAACGATCGCCGGCCGGCTCATCAGCGCCCGGGCACAGGCCACCCGCTGCTGCTGGCCGCCGGACAGCTCGGTCGGCTTGTGGCCGAGCCGGTCGCCGAGCCCGACCGCGGTGATCACCGTGTCGTACCAGTCCTGGTCGGCCTTGCGGCCGGCGATCGACAGCGGCAGCGTGATGTTCTCGTGTGCGGTCAGCGTCGGCACCAGGTTGAAAGCCTGGAACACAAAACCGACCTGGTCGCGTCGCAGCGCCGTCAGCTTCTTGTCCGAAAGCCCCGCCAGGTCGGTGTCGCCCACCTGCACCGTGCCACTGGTGGCGGTGTCCAGCGCGGCCATGCAGTGCATGAGCGTCGACTTGCCCGACCCGGAGCGGCCCATCACCGCAGTGAACTGCCCCCGCCAAAAGTCGACCGACACGTCGTCCAGCGCGCGCACCTCGGTCTGGCCGCTGCCATAGACCTTGGTCAGGTTGCGCGCGCTCGCCGCGGCGCCGCCGCCATGCCTGGACTCGGTCTGCACCACGGCCGTGGTGTCTGGCGACACGGGTCTCCCCCCTGGCAGCCGTCTGCTCGACCACCCCGCTTTCCCGACGTAAACGTAGCGCCCTCAGGTGACAGCCAAGGGAACACCTTTTTGGTTGTCGGCACTGACTCCTAGGGTGCAGCCATGACTGGCGCGCTGCGACTCGGAGCCCACGTGGACCAGGCCGACCCGCTCGCCGAGGCAGCCGCGCGCGGCGCCGACCTCGTGCAACACTTCCTCGGCGACCCGCAGGGGTGGAAGAAGCCGACGGTGTCGTATGCAGGTGGGCCTACCGGGCTGCGCGCTGACGCGGCGGCTGCAAACGTGCACCTCTACGTGCACGCGCCGTATGTGCTGAACGTGGCGACCAGTAACAACCGCATCCGCATCCCCAGCCGCAAGCTGCTGCAGCAGACCATCGACCTGGCCGCAGAGATCGGCGCCCAAGGGGTGATCGTGCACGGCGGGCATGTGCTGAAGGGCGACGATCCACAGGTCGGCTTCGACAACTGGACCAAGTGCGTCGAGCGGGCCGACCTGAAGGTGCCGCTGCTGATCGAGAACACCGCCGGCGGTGACAACGCGATGGCCCGGCGGCTGGAGCGCATCGAGCGGCTGTGGCAGGCGGTCAGCGACGCTGGGGGCGACCCGGTCGGTGCCGGCCGAGTGGGGTTCTGTCTGGACACCTGCCACGCACACGCAGGCGGCATCGCGGTGTCCGAGGTGGTGGGTCAGGTGCGGGCTATCACCGGGCAGATCGACTTGGTGCATGCCAACGACAGCCGGGACGCCTTCGACTCCGGCGCCGACCGGCACGCCTCTCTTGGTGCCGGGCAGCTCGACGCCGACGATCTGACCGCCGCCGTGCGGGCCGCCGCGGCGCCGGTGGTGTGCGAGACGCCGGGTGGTGCGGATGGTCAGGGCGCCGACATCGAGTGGCTGCGCGAGCGGCTCTGAGCCCGTCCGGGGCGGTGCGCGGCTAGGTGGGCGCGGTCACCGACCAGACGATGATGCATATGCGGTGCGCCGCCCCCCGCAATGCCTCACCTCCGACTGCGGGCTCGCCCGGCTCCGCTAGCCTCGCTGCGCGTGACCTCCTCTGCCCGCACGGTGCGCACGATCGACCCCGCAACGCACGCGGAGCACCTGCGCACGTTGCCGGCGGCGAGCTTTCTGCAGACCCCGGCTTGGGGCCGGGTCAAGGCAGAGTGGCGGGCGGAGTCGCTCGGCTGGTTCGACGGTGACCGGCTTGTCGGCGTCGCGTCGGTCCTGCACCGAGCACTGCCCCGGATCGGCCGGACGTTGGCCTACCTGCCCGAGGGGCCGGTGATCGACTGGGCGGGTGCCGCAGAGACCGACGGGTTGGCGTCATGGTTGGACCCGATGGTGGCCCACCTCAAGGCGCAGAAGGCGTTCGCGGTGCGGATGGGGCCGCCGGTCCCGGTGCGCCGCTGGGCGGCAGCGACGGTCAAGGCGGCGATCGCAGACCCGGCCCTCGGCCGGCTGGGGGATGTACCGGCCGATGTCACCGACAGCGGGGGGGTCGCCGCGGTGGAGCACCTACGGGCGGCTGGCTGGCGGTTGCAGGCAGCGACCGGCGGCGGGTTCACGGCAGGGCAGCCGCAGTACGTCTTCCAGGTGCCGCTCGCCGACCGCGACGAGGACGTGTTGCTGAAGGCGATGAACCAGCAGTGGCGGCGCAACATCAAGAAGGCCGCCAAAGAGGGCGTCGAGGTGCGCGTCGGAGGCCGTGACGACCTGGCCGCGTTTCACACCCTGTACGCCGAGACCGCCGGCCGTGACGGGTTCACCCCGCGCCCGCTGGCGTACTTCCAGCTGATGTGGGACGAGCTCACCGCCGAGGACCCTGGCCGGCTGCGGCTCTACCTCGGCGAGCACGACGGTGACCTGGTCGCCGCGACCACACTGGTGCGAGTCGGCGAGCACGCCTGGTACTCCTACGGCGCATCATCGACCGCAAAGCGGGAGGTCCGCGGCTCCAACGCGGTGCAGTGGCAGATGATGCGCGACGCCCGTGCGGCCGGTGCGACCGTCTACGACTTGCGCGGCATCACCGACACTCTGGACGCCGACGACCCGCATCTGGGGCTGGTGCAGTTCAAGGTGGGCACCGGCGGCGAGGCCGTCGAGTACGCCGGTGAGTGGGATCTGCCGCTCAACCCGCTGCTCTACCGCGCGTTCGACCTCTACCTGCGGCGGCGGTGAGGACATGCCACTGACCCTGCGCGTGGATGGCGACCGTTGGCGTGCGCACCTGCGCCGCACCGCGGCCGCATACGACGGGGTGGTGCCGGTCACCAAGGGCAACGGGTATGGCTTCGGGTTGGTCAGCCTGGCCCGGCGAGCCGAGTGGCTGGGCGCCGACAGCGGTGTCGACACCGTCGCGGCCGGGATGTATGAGGAGGTGCCTGGGCTGCTGTCTCGTTTCACCGGCGATGTGCTGGTGATGTCACCGTGGCGACCCTTCTTGGCCGGACCGGCCGCGGATGTGATGGGAAACGACCGGGTCCTGCATACCGTCGGCCGGCTCGACGACCTGGCCGCGTTGGCAGCCCGGCGCCCCGGAGCGCGGGTCGTGGTCGAGGTGTTGACGTCGATGACGCGGCACGGCATGGGCCGGCACGATCTGGCAGCCGCCGCTGGTCTGGTGCGCGCTGGTCGGTTGCGGCTGGAGGGGTTGGCCCTGCATCTGCCGCTGGTCGGCGACCGGGAGCCGGAGGCCGAGCAGTGGTCTGCGGTGCTGGCAGCGTCCCAGCTGAACACCGACACGCTGTGGGTGTCTCACCTGGACCCGCAACAGGTGGCTCGGTTGCGCGCGGACCGGCCGGGGTTGCGAGTGCGCCCGCGGGTCGGCACGGCGTTGTGGCTGGGCGACCGAGGCGCCTTGCAGGTGCAGGCGACCGTGCTGGACCGACACGCGGTGCGGCGTGGGCAGCGGGTCGGCTATCGGCAGCGCCCACTCCCCCGTGCCGGGCACCTGATGGTGATCGCCGGCGGGACCGCGCACGGCGTGGCCCTGGAGGCGCCGGCAACTGCAGGGACGGCTCGCCAGCGTGCGGTCGCGTTAGCCAAGGGCGGCCTCGAGTCGGCCGGGCTGGCGATGTCACCCTTCGTCATCGACGGGCGTCAGCGCTGGTTCATCGAGCCGCCGCACATGCAGGTGAGCCTGGTGTACGTACCGGCCGGGGCCGCCGTGCCCGATCTCGGCGACGAGGTTGACGTGCGCGTACGCCTCACCACCACTCACGTCGACCGGGTCGAGCTGGTCTGACCCTGCCCCGCCCCTGCCGCACGCCCTGCCACTGCGCCACGTTTACGTGGCTCGCGGCGCGGGCGGCTGGGTGGGTGGGTCGGGCCGGGCTAGGTGCGCGCGGGGTCATGTCCGGGATGCAGTACGTCGCGTGCCACCGTGGCGACTAGCCACAGTTGAGCGGCAACCCGGACGACGATGGCGAAGGCGTAGGTGTCATCGACCCCCCCGGCGTCGGCGGTTGCGCCGGCCAGCGTCCACCAGATGGCCAGGTGATAGAAGACCTCACCGGTCTGCCAGATCAGCAAGTCTCGCCACCGGGGGCGAGCGAGCACCGCAAAGGGCAGCAGCCAAAGCACGTACTGGGGAGAGTACACGGGCCACACCAGCAGGCCACCCACCAGAAGCAGCAACACGAGCTGGGCCAGGCGCGGTGGCCGGCGGGCAGCAACAGCTAGTCCCAGCACGGCCATCGCGACCACGGCGAGCCCGACAACCACCGCACCCACAAGCAGCGCCGAGGAGACCGGAACGCCGTACGAGGTGGCCAGTCGCCACAGCGACCCGTAGCCGACTTGACCGTCCAGCGAATGATTCACGGTGCCCCACCACGTGCCGGTCGCGAGCACCAGGACCGGCAGTTGCCAGGCTGCCCACGCCGTCGCAGTAACCGCCGACACCACGGCCCAGATCCGCAGGCCCCGTGTTCGATATGCGATCGGCAGCATGGCGACCAGCACCACCAACGGCCAGACCGCGACCGCGGTTGCCGTGCCAAGCCAGATCCCCGCCACGACCCGTCGGCCGCAAGCAGAGGCAGCAACACCGGCAACCGTTGCTGCCACGCCCAACAGATCCCACCCGATGGTCGCTGACAGCACCAGCACTGGCGCAGCAGCGAAAGCAGCACCGTCCCAAGGCCGCCACCCCGACAGCCGCACCAGCAGCACGGCGATCAGCAACATCGCGAGCAGCATCGCCATCGCGTACACGCCGTAGGTGTTCACCGCTTCGCGTTGGACCTGCCGGTCACGAGCGAGGTCTGCCACTGCCATGGTGGCGCGATCACCAGAGTCATCACTGCCGGTGAGGGCACGTCCCGCGGTGGCGACCGACCACGACAGCGCCGCGATCGGCGCCGGATCGGTGGTGGTCGGATAGCGCGAGGCAGTGTCTGTGTACGGCAGCACACCCTCGGCGGCACCGGACCCGGCGTAGGAGAGCGGGACATCGCTGTAGCAGAGGTCGGCGTATGCCGCGTTGCTCCACCAAGCACCGGCCTGGCAGGGGGCGGTATGCACGATATTGAGCATCCCCGCCACAGTGACCAACAGCAGGACTACCCGCAGCGGGGTCCACCACGGGTGTGGACGATTGTGCTCACCAACCGGGCCGCCAATGGCATGGCTGCCGGACGCGACAACCGGGTCTTCCCGGGACGGCGCGACCGCGCCGTCAGCCGCCACCGCCACCGCCGGCTCCGCCAGATGTCGTGGCAGGCGCCGAGCTGGTCGGCTGCGGGTCAGGGGGATTCGGCGAGTTCGAGGTCGTGGGCTTGGTCGTGGTGGGCTTGGTCGTGGTGGGCTTGGTCGTGGTGGGCCTGGTCGTGGTGGGCCTGGTCGTGGTGGGCCTGGTCGTGGTGGGCCTGGTCGTGGTGGGCCTGGTCGTGGTGGGCTTCGTCGTGGTGGGCTTCGTCGTCGGCTTCGTCGTCGTCGG
>JACCYS010000141.1 GCA_013696365.1 Nocardioidaceae bacterium | reverse complement strand
GAGGGCATCGCGGCCGCTGGCTCGATGCTGGGCACCAAGGCGTTGCAGATCTTCGACGAGACCACCTCGGTGGTGCGCACCACGCTGCGCTGGGTCGAGTTCTACAAACACGAGTCCTGCGGAAAGTGCACCCCGTGCCGGGAGGGTTCCTGGTGGATGGTGCAGGTGCTGCGCCGCCTGGAGGCGGGTCAGGGCACCGAGGCAGACATCGACACCCTGCTGGACATGTGCGACAACATGGCCGGCCGGTCGTTCTGCGCGCTGGCCGACGGCACCGCAGCCTGTGTGCAAAGCGCCGTGCAGTATTTCCGGGACGAGTTCATCGCCGGCACGCACACCCCGGCGTGGGAGCTCTACCCGTACTCCGCATCGGTGCTGCACTCCGCCGCCGATGCGCCAGCACAGCAGGCACCGGTTGGAGCGAGCATTCGATGACCGTCACCAGCACCGGGAGCAGCCGCGCCAGCGACTCGGCGAACACCCCCGCGGTCAGTGAGGATTCGGTCACTGTCTATATCGACGACGTCGAGCTGAGTGTTCCGAAGGGGACGCTGGTGATCCGGGCGGCCGAGCGGATCGGCGTGCAGATCCCGCGCTTCTGCGACCACCCGTTGCTCGACCCGGTCGGCGCCTGCCGGCAGTGTCTGGTGGAGGTGCCGGACGCGGGCAACGGCCGCCCGATGCCCAAGCCGCAAGCATCATGCACACTCACGGTGGCCGACAACATGGTGGTGCGCACCCAGGCGACCTCACCGCAGGCCGACAAGGCACAGCAGGGAATCATGGAGTTCCTGCTGGTCAACCATCCGCTGGACTGCCCCATCTGCGACAAGGGCGGCGAGTGCCCGCTGCAGAACCAGGCCATGTCCAACGGTCGGGGCGAGGCGCGCTTCGCCGAGACCAAGCGCACCTTCACCAAGCCGATCAACATCTCTGCTCAGGTGCTGCTGGACCGTGAGCGCTGCGTGCTCTGTGCCCGGTGCACGAGGTTCTCCGAGCAGATCGCCGGTGACCCGTTCATTGCGCTGATCGAGCGCGGAGCGCTGCAACAGGTCGGGATCTACGAGAAGGAGCCGTTCGAGTCGTACTTCTCTGGCAACACGATCCAGATCTGTCCGGTGGGCGCGCTCACCAGCGCCGCCTACCGCTTTCGCGCTCGCCCGTTCGACCTCGTCTCCACCCCATCGGTGTGCGAGCACTGCGCCAGCGGTTGCTCATTGCGCACCGACCACCGGCGCGGCGCCGTCACCCGTCGGCTGGCCGGCTCCGAACCGCTGGTCAACGAGGAGTGGAACTGCGACAAGGGGCGTTTCGGCTTCGCCTACGCTCGCCAGGAGGACCGGCTGACCCGGCCGCTGGTACGCGACGGCGGCAACGGCGAGTTGCGTGCCGCTTCGTGGCCGGAGGCCTTCGCCGTGGCCGCTCGTGGGTTGGCAGCGGCGAACGGCCGGGTGGGGGTGCTGACGGGTGGCCGCCTCACCCGCGAGGATGCATACGCCTACGCCAAGTTCGCCCGCACAGCGCTCGGCACCAACGACATCGACTGCCGGGCACGACCACACTCGGCTGAGGAAGCCGACTTCTTGGCCGCGGAGGTCGCGGGCCGAGGTCTCGGCGTCACCTACGCCGACCTCGAACAGACAAAGACCGTGGTGCTTGCCGGTTTCGACCCCGAGGACGAGTCCCCGATCGTCTTTCTGCGGTTGCGCAAGGCTGTGACCAAGCACGGGCTTCGGGTGCATGCGGTGGCCAGCCACACCACTCGAGGCCTGGCCAAGCTCAATGCCCGGCTGGTGCAGACGGTGCCCGGCGGCGAGACCGCTGCGCTGCGTGCGCTGGCCGATGACGGGCAGGCGGCGCTCGACTCCGGCAGCGTGATCTTCGTCGGCGAACGGCTGGCGGCCGTGCCGGGGGCGCTCAGTGCCGCGATCGCCCTGGCGGGCACCACCGGTGCTCGGCTGGCGTGGGTGCCCCGGCGGGCCGGCGAGCGCGGGGCGATCGACGCCGGCTGCCTGCCGTCGGTGCTGCCCGGCGGCAGGGCGGTGTCCGAGGCGGCTGCTCGCGCCGATCTGGCTGCCGCCTGGGGGGTGCAGACGGTGCCGGCCAAACCGGGCAGGGACACCTCGGCGACCATCGCGGCTGCGGCCGATGGGTCGCTCGGCGCACTCCTCGTGGGTGGCGTTGACCCGGTCGACCTGCCGGACCCGGCGCTCGCCCGCACTGCACTCGAGGCCGCCCCGTTCGTGGTCAGCCTGGAGGTACGCGAGAGCGAGGTGACGCGCCGCGCAGACGTGGTGCTGCCGGTGGCGGCGGTGGCGGAGAAGCCGGGCACGTTCGTGGACTGGGAGGGTCGCGCTCGGACCTTCGGGGCCGTGCTCGACGCTGGTACCGCGCTGCCCGACGTGCGCATCTTGGCCGGCATTGCCGAAGAGATGGGCCCCGGGCTCGGGTTCCGCACCGTCGACCAGGCGCGGGCCGAGCTGGCCGAGGTCGGCGACTGGGACGGCGAGCGACCGGCAGCACCAACCGTCGGCCACCCCGACCCGGTGCCGGACCAGGCGCCGGCAGGCGGGAGCCGGCTAGTGCTCGACACCTGGAAGCAGCTGGTCGACGACGGCCGCATGGTCGACGGCGACCCGCACCTGCGCGCCACCGGGCGGGGCGCAGTCGCCCGCCTGGGCACCGCTACGCTGCAGCGTCTTGGTGTGGCGCCTGGGCAATCGGTCACGCTACGCACCGCCGCCGGTGCCGTTCAGCTGCCCGTAGAGGCCGCCGACCTGCCCGACGGGGTTGTCTGGGCGCCGCAGCACTCGGGCGGGACCGCGCTGCGCAGCGTGCTCGGTGTCGACGCCGGGCAGGTGGTCGAGGTGCAAGCAACCGAAGCGCCCGGAGGAGGAAGCGCATGAACGAGGACCTCAGCGTCTTCGGCGTGGACCCGTGGTGGCTGATCGGTATCAAGACCGTTGTCATCTTCGGCCTGCTGGTGCTGACCACGCTGATGACGATCTGGGGAGAGCGCAAGATCCTCGGGCGCATGCAGCATCGCATCGGGCCGAAGTATCACGGTCCGTTCGGCCTGCTGCAGTCGCTGGCTGACGGCATCAAGCTGGCGCTCAAAGAGGATGTTGTTCCGAGCGCTGCCGACAAGGTCCTTTTCTTCATCGCACCGGTCATCACCGTGACGGCCGCATTCGCGACCTTCGCCGTGATCCCGCTCGGACCGGTGATCGACCTTCCGTTCACCGACCGGGTCACGCCCCTGCAGCTGACCGACCTGTCGGTCGGGGTGCTGTACATCTTGGCCATCGCCTCGGTCGGGGTGTACGGGATCGTGCTGGCCGGCTGGGCATCGGGCTCCACCTATGCCCTGCTGGGAGGCCTGCGCAGCTCCGCACAGGTGATCTCCTACGAGATCGCGATGGGGCTGTCGCTGGTTGCGGTCTTCATCTACGCCGGCACGTTGTCCACGTCGGGGATCGTCGCGGCTCAAGACGACGTGTGGTTCATCTTCATCCTCGCGCCGAGCTTCGTGATCTTTCTGGTGTCGATGGTGGGGGACACCAACCGCGCACCGTTCGATCTGGCCGAGGCCGAGGGCGAGCTGGTCGGCGGCTTCCACACCGAGTACTCCTCGCTCAAGTTCGCGCTGTTCTTCCTCGGCGAGTACATCAACATGGTCACCATGTCGGCGCTGGCGACGACGCTGTTCCTCGGCGGCTGGGCTGCACCGTGGCCGCTGTCCATGTGGGAGGGCGCCAACTCAGGCTTGTGGCCCATGCTGTGGTTCCTCGGCAAGGTCGTCGGCTTCTTGTTCTTCTTCATCTGGCTGCGCGGCACGCTGCCGCGGATGCGCTACGACCAGTTCATGAAGCTCGGCTGGAAGGTGCTCATCCCGCTGTCGTTGGCCTGGATCGTGGCTGTCTCGGCGGTGCGGGTCGTGCGGCTGCAGGGCGGCATCGACCTGCGCTGGATCATCATCGCCGGAGTGGTGATCGCCCTCGCCGTTCTTGCGCTGGCGTTCATCCCCGAGGGGGCGGACCCCCAGGAGGGGGCGGAGACCGAGCCGGTGCCCTTCGATGCGTTCGCCGGCGGCTACCCGGTGCCACCGATGCCCGGGCAGCAGTCGCCGGACCTGCCGCCGATGGTGGCTGCAGCCGCCGCAACCGGTGGACCGAACGACCGGCAAGACGCTGGGCCGGACGCTGGACAGGGGGCGCACCGTGCCTAGCCTCAAGGAGCAGCTGTGGGACCCGGTGGCGGGTTTCGGCGTCACCTTCCGGACGATGTTCCGGCGGGTCAGCACCGAGCGCTACCCGTACGAGAAGAAGCCGACCGCCCCGCGCTTCCACGGCCGCCACCAGCTCAACCGGTGGCCGGACGGGCTGGAGAAGTGCATCGGCTGCGAGTTGTGCGCGTGGGCCTGCCCGGCGGACGCCATCTACGTCGAGGGGGCCGATAACGCCGACGAGGGCCGGTACTCCCCCGGCGAGCGGTACGGCCGCGTCTATCAGATCAACTACCTGCGGTGCATCCTCTGCGGGTTGTGCATCGAAGCCTGCCCGACCAGGGCACTGACCATGACCAACGAGTACGAGCTGGCCGACGACAACCGTGCCGACCTGATCTACGAGAAGTCCGACCTGCTGGCCCCGCTGCTGCCAGGGATGGAGCAGCCGCCGCACCCGATGCGGCTGGGTGACGACGAGAAGGACTACTACCGCGGCGCAGGTCAGGGCGCCGGTGGGGCAGACCCGGTCACCCAAGACGTCGAACGGCGCACCGTGAACCAACCCGACGCCGACGAGCACCGCAGCACCGGCACCCAACGCAACGCGCCGGCGGACAACGGGGGTGCGTCCTGATGATCGTCTTCTGGATGCTCGCTCCGGTCATGGTGGCTGCAGCTATCGGCATGGTTCTGTCGCGCAAAGCGGTGCACTCCGCGATGCTGCTGGCCGTCGTGATGGTGTCGCTGGCCGCCCTGTACGCAAGCCTGGACGCGCCCTTCCTGTTCGCGGTGCAGATCATCGTGTACACCGGCGCAATTTTGATGTTGTTCCTCTTCGTCCTCATGTTGGTCGGGGTGGACGCCTCCGACTCGGTGGTCGAGACCATCAAGGGTCAACGCCTGATGGCGATCGTGCTCGCCCTGCTGTTCGGCGGGTTGTTGTCGATCGGGGTCGCCCAAGCGGTTACCGCCGGCGTCGTCGGGCTGGACGAGGCCAACGCCGAGGGCAACGTGCCGGCACTGGCTCAGCTGCTGTTCGGCAGATACATCTTTGCCTTCGAGCTCACCAGTGCTCTGCTGATCACCGCGGCCCTCGGCGCCATGGTGCTGGCGCACACCGAACGCCTGACCCCCAAGGCGACCCAGCGCGACCTGGCCGAGGCGCGGATGCGCAGCTACGCCGAACACGGCACCCACCTCGGGCCGCTGCCCACCCCCGGCGTCTACGCCCGGCACAACGCGGTGGACACCCCCGCACTGCTGCCCGACGGCACAACGTCGGAGAAGTCGGTGTCTCGCTCACTGCGTGCCCGCGGCAACGTCCGCCGAGTGCACGCCGGGGACGTGGACAAGACTGCCGCAGCGCTCGACCGGGACGCCCCGGCCGCTGACATCGCCGACCGGGGGGCGGGCCGGTGAACCCCGACGCCTACATCACGCTGTCGGCGATGCTGTTCAGCATCGGCGCGGTGGGGGTGCTGGTGCGCCGCAACGCGATCGTGGTCTTCATGTCCGTCGAGTTGATGTTGAACGCCTGCAACCTCGCACTGGTGACATTCGCCAAGCAGACCGGCGACCTGAGCGGCCAGGTGGCCGCCTTCTTCGTGATGGTGGTCGCCGCAGCCGAGGTGGTCGTGGGCCTGGCAATCATCATGGCGATCTTTCGTACCCGCCGATCGGCTTCGGTCGACGACGCCAGCCTGCTGAAGTACTGAGGAGCGCTGAGACCTGTCGTGATGGTGTGGAGTCTGACGCCGATGCTGCCCGCTGAGGCTGGTGGCGGGGTACCTGTGCTGCCGGTGGAGGCGGAGGGGCTGTTCTCGCTGCTGTGGCTGATCGTCGCACTGCCGGCGCTCGGTGCCGTCCTGCTGCTGCTCGGTGGCCGCGCTGTCAACCGGCTCGGTCATCTGGTCGGCACCGCGATGTCGGCTGGCTCGTTCGTCGTCGCGCTGGTGCTGTTCATCGGCCTGCTCGGGCGTGGCGAGGAGGAGCGACAGGTTCAGCAGCAACTGTGGACGTGGCTTGAGGTCGGCGACTACACCGTCGACATGGGCCTGCTGTTCGACCCGCTGTCCGCGGTGTTCGTGCTGCTCATCACCGGCGTCGGCTCGCTGATCCACCTCTATTCCATCGGCTACATGGTGCACGACGAGCGGCGCGGCCGGTTCTTCGCCTACCTCAACCTCTTCGTCGCAGCGATGTTGGTGTTGGTGCTGGCCGACGACTACCTCGCGGTCTTCTTGGGCTGGGAGGGTGTGGGCTTGGCCTCGTACCTGCTGATCGGCTTCTGGGCACACAAGCAGTCCGCGGCAGTCGCAGCCAAGAAGGCGTTCATCGTGAACCGGGTCGGTGACCTCGGGATGTCGCTGGCGGTGATGGCGATGGTCGCCACATTCAGCACCTCCAGCTTCGTCGGGGTGTCGGCGGGTATGCCGGAGGCATCGTCGGGGATCGCCACCGCGCTCGGGCTGCTGTTGCTGCTCGCGGCCTGCGGAAAGTCAGCGCAGGTGCCGTTGCAGTCCTGGCTGCTGGACGCCATGGAGGGACCGACGCCGGTCTCGGCACTCATCCACGCAGCGACCATGGTGACGGCCGGTGTCTACCTCGTGGTGCGGTCCAACTTCATCTACGCCGAAGCCCCGGTGGCCCAGGTCGCGGTGATGGTCGTCGGGCTGGTGACGCTGCTGTTCGGCGCGGTCATCGGCTGCGCCAAGGACGACATCAAGAAGGCCCTCGCCGGGTCGACGATGAGCCAGATCGGCTACATGATGCTGGCGGCCGGGATCGGCCCAGCCGGGTATGCGTTTGCGATCTTCCACCTGCTCACCCACGGATTCTTCAAGGCCAACATGTTCCTCGGCGCCGGCTCGGTGATGCACGCCATGGACGACGACGTCGACATGCGGCACTACGGGGCGCTGAGCCGGGCGCTGCCGATCACCTTCGTCACCTTCGCGGCCGGCTATCTCGCGATCATCGGCTTCCCGGGGTTCGCCGGCTTCTGGTCCAAGGACAAGATCATCGAGGCCGCGTTCGCCGAGGGATGGATCTTCGGCGTGGGTGCGCTGCTCGGCGCCGGTGTCACCGCGTTCTACATGACCCGGGTGATGCTGATGACCTTCTTCGGCGACAAGCGCTGGCGGCCCGAGGTGCACCCGCACGAGTCGCCGTCGGTGATAACCGTGCCGTTGATGGTGCTGGGCGCCTTGTCGGTGGTCGGCGGAGTGCTGTTGCTCGGCGGGTGGATCACGCACTGGCTGGAGCCCGTCACCGGCCCGGAGGGTGAGCACGAGCTCTTCGTGAGCGCACTGGTCCTCACGGCGATGGTGACGTTGACCGTCGCCATCGGGGTGGCCGTGGCGTGGGTGGTGTTCGGGCGTCAGAGCGTCCCGGACTCAGCGCCCCAGCGGGTCTCCTGGCTCACCAGGGCGGCCCGCAACGACCTGTACGGGGATGCCTTCAACGAGGCGGTGTTCATGCGGCCCGGCCAGCAGTTGGTACGCGGCCTGGTCTATGTCGACGACAAGATCATCGACGCATCGGTTGGCGGACTTGCCGCCCTGGTGAGCGGTTCGTCCGGCCAGGTGCGTCGCTCCCAGACCGGCTTCGTCCGGTCCTACGCGTTGACCATGCTCGGTGGCGCGCTGGTCGCCGTCGTCGCCACGTTGGCGGTGACGCTGGCATGAGCTTCCCGTATCTGTCCGTCCTGGGCGGCCTGCCGCTGGTCGGTGCTGTCCTGCTGGCCTTGCTGCCCCGCTCGCGGTCCGCGATGGCGGCGACGGTGGCTCTGGGCACCTCGCTGATCACGCTGGTGCTGGGTGTGGTGGTCGGGTTGCAGTTCGACGCCGGCGCAGCCGGCTTCCAGCTCAGCGAGCAGGTCGACTGGATCCCCAGCCTCGGTGTGCACTACGCCCTGGGTGTCGACGGGATCGGCCTCACCCTGGTGTTGCTGACCGTGGTGCTCACCCCGGTGGTCATCCTCGCCTCCTGGCACGATGGCGACGCTGGACGGTGGAGCACGAACTCGTTCTTCGCCTGGATGCTTGCGCTCGAGGGCCTGGCGATCGGCGTCTTCGCCGCCACCGACGTGTTCTTGTTCTACGTCTTGTTCGAGGCCACCCTGATCCCGATCTACTTCCTGATCGGCGGGTTCGGCGGCGGGCAACGGTCCTACGCCGCGGTCAAGTTCCTGTTGTACTCGCTGTTCGGCGGCCTGCTGATGTTGGCCTCGGTGGTGGGTCTGTACGTGGTGTCCGCCGAGGCTGGTGCGCCGAGCTACCTGCTGAGCGACCTCATGGACGTCACGATGGGGGAGTCCACCGGGCGGTTGCTGTTCGCCGGGTTCTTCATCGCCTTCGCCGTCAAGGCGCCGATGTTTCCGCTGCACACCTGGCTCCCCGACGCCGCGCAGTCCGCCACCCCCGGCACCTCGGTGCTGCTGGTCAGCATCCTGGACAAGATCGGCACGTTCGGCATGATCCGCTTCTGCCTGGGGTTGTTTCCCGAGGCGTCGCAGTGGGCGTCGCCGGTGGTGATCGCCCTCGCCACCTTCAGCGTGCTGTACGGCGCGCTGGTGGCGATCGGCCAGACCGACATGCGGCGGCTGGTGGCCTACACCTCGGTGTCGCACTTCGGCTTCATCGTGCTGGGCATCTTCGTGTTCACCAGCCAGGGCGGATCCGGGTCGACGCTGTACATGTTCAACCACGGCCTGTCCACGGCCGCGTTGTTCCTCGTCACCGGAATGCTCATCCAGCGCCGCGGCTCGGCCGAGATCGCCGACTTCGGTGGGGTGCAGAAGGTCGCACCCGTGCTGGCAGGGGTGTTCCTCGTCGCCGGCCTGTCCAGCCTGTCGTTGCCCGGTCTGTCGCCGTTCGTCAGCGAGTTCCTGGTGTTGGTCGGCACGTTCCGCACCTCGGTTGTCGCCGCGGCAGTCGCCACCCTCGGCATCGTGCTGGCCGCGCTCTACATCCTGCTGATGTACCAGCGGACCATGAACGGGCCGCTGCACGAGTCTGCAGCGGCGATCCCAGACCTGCGGCTGCGCGAGCGACTGGCGCTGGCCCCCGTGCTGGGCCTGATCGTGATCCTGGGATTCTTCCCCCAGCCGCTGCTTGAGGTGATCGACCCAGCGGTCGGCGCGACGCTGGAGCAGGTGGGCGTCGAACAGCCGAAGCCGGACGTGCCGCTGACTGCAGCCGACGAGGAGCAACCGTGACCGGCGAGTTCGATGTACCGAAGGTCGAGTACGCACTCGTGCTGCCGCTGCTGGTGGTGTTCGCGGGCGCCTTGATCGGGGTGCTGATCGAAGCCCTCGCGCCGCGCGTGTGGCGCTACCAGGCACAGGTCGGTGTCGCCGTCAGCACTCTGTTCGCCGGATTGGCGGCGACCATTCAGGTCGGCGTGGGGCTCGAACCGCTTGCCGGTGATGTCGCTGCTCGAGGTGACGTGGTTGTTGAGGGCGCGCTCGTCGTCGACGGGCCAAGCGTCTTCTTGTGGGGCGTGCTGCTGGTGCTGTCTCTGATCAGCGTGCTCCTTTTCGCCGAGCGACGTCTTGAGGGTGGTCTCACCAGCTTTGCCGGGCAAGCCGCCGCCCTGCCCGGCACCGACGCCGAGCGGCAGGCGTCGACCCGGCGGATCGAGCACACCGAGGTTTTCCCGCTGCTGATGTTCGCCATCGGCGGCATGATGGTCTTCGTTGCGGCCGGTGACCTGCTCATCATGTTCGTCGCGCTCGAGGTGCTCAGCCTGCCGCTGTACCTGCTGTGCGGGCTGGCACGGCGGCGCCGGCTGCTGAGCCAGGAGGCGGCGATGAAGTACTTCCTGCTGGGAGCCTTCTCGTCGGCGTTCTTTCTCTACGGCATCGCGCTGGTTTACGGGTACGCGGGCTCGTTCGATCTCGCCGCCATCGACCAGGCGGTCTCGGCCAGCACCGCCGGCACACCACTGCTGCTTGCCGGCATCGCCTTGATCGCGGTAGGCCTGCTGTTCAAGATCGGTGCCGCCCCGTTCCATGCCTGGACCCCGGACGTCTATCAGGGCGCCCCGACGGCCGTCACCGGCTTCATGGCCGCCTGCACCAAGATCGCGGCGTTCGGCGCTTTGTTGCGGGTGTTCTACGTCGGCTTCGGCGGCGCCTCGTGGGACTGGCGGCCACTCATTTGGATTGTGGCCATCCTGACCATGGTGATCGGCTCGCTGGTGGCGATCACGCAAAGCGACATCAAGCGGATGCTGGCGTACTCATCGATCGCGCATTCAGGTTTCATCCTGGTGGGTTTCGTCGGGCTGTATGCCGGCAGCCCTGCCGGTGAGGGGCTCACCAGCCTGTCCAGCGTGCTGTTCTACCTCACGACGTACGGCTTCAGCACCCTCGGTGCTTTCGCGGTGGTCACGCTGGTCCGCGACGCTGGCGGGGAAACCACCCATCTGGCCCGCTGGGCTGGCCTCGGGAAGACGTCGCCGGTGCTCGCGGGCGCCTTCGCGTTCTTCCTGCTGGCCTTCGCCGGGATACCGCTGACCAGCGGCTTCATGGGAAAGTGGATGGTGTTCGCGGCGGCATGGGCTGGCGGCGCCTGGCCGCTGGTCATTGTTGCGGTGCTGACGAGCCTGGTGGCGGCGTTCTTCTACGTACGCGTGATCGTGCTGATGTTCTTCACCGAGCCCGGTGTTGACGGTCCGGCGGTTGCCGTCCCCAGCGCGTTGACCTCGTCGGTCATCGCGGTGGCGGTCGCAGTGACCGTGCTGCTCGGAGTGGTGCCCGGCCCAGTGCTCGATCTCGCCCAGCAGGCCGGCGCATTCGTACGCTGAGTGCGGTTCTTGGCGGTACTGCCGGGGAGGAGCGCAAGCCGTGACGGCGAATGGGTTCGGCGTGCCCGGGGGCGACGGCACGCTCGAGGCGCGGCTGCGGGCGGGCATGCAGGCGGTGGAGCGGGGTTTGGCTGCCGCGGTGTCCAGCGAGGCAGAGTTCGTCAACGAGGCTGCCCGCCATCTGCTCGACGCCGGCGGCAAGAGGTTCCGACCGCTGCTGGTGTTGCTGGCAGCCGAGTTCGGCCGACCAGACACCGACGCTGACGCCGTCATCTCGGCCGCACTGGTGGTCGAGCTGACCCACGTGGCCACGCTCTATCACGACGACGTGATGGACGAGGCGCGACTGCGCCGCGGAGCACCGTCAGCCAACGCACGCTTCGACAACTCAGTGGCCATCCTCACCGGCGACTTCCTTTTCGCGCAGGCGTCCGACATCGTCGCAGACCTCGGCCCCGAGGCAGTGCACATTCAGGCCCGTACCTTCGCCCGGCTCGTGCAGGGGCAGATCGCCGAAACCCGCGGTCCAGGCGCCCGGGACAACCCACTGCAGCACTACTTGTCGGTGGTGGCCGACAAGACCGGTTCGTTGATCGCAGCCTCTGCACATCTCGGGGCCCTGACCGCCGGGTGTGACGAAGGGCAGCAGCGGCTGCTGACCGAGTTTGGCGAGCGAATCGGCACCGCCTTCCAGCTGTCGGACGACATCCTGGACGTCGCCGGCGACACCGCCGACTCCGGCAAAACTCCCGGGACAGACCTGCGCGAAGGGGTGCCCACGCTGCCGTTGTTGCTGTTCCAGCGATCGGCGGACACAGCGGACGACCCGCTCCGTGCATTGCTCGCAGGCGACCTCACCGACGATGACCGGCTCGCCGACGCGCTGCGGCTGCTGCGGGCGCATCCGGCCATGGCGGAGGCCCGCTCGTACGTCTCGGACCGCGCCGCCGAGGCGCGAGAGCTGTTAGACGGGTTGCCGGCCGGCCCCCCCCGCGACGCCCTCGGCGACCTGTGCGATCTGGTCGTCACCCGCACCGTCTGACCCGCCAGCATCGCGGTCAGCGACCGATGCGGCCACCGTCGACTCGGTGGGTAGCGATGACCGACGGGATGGGGTATCGCCGGGTGTGCGGCCAGGTGCTGGCCGGATTCTCGAACGATGCTCCGTCGACCTCGCCGGGGTGCTGGATGGCATTGAACACCGTCCGGCCGTCGCGGGCGATCAGCGGGCCGCACGTCTCGGCACCACGCGGGACGGTGAGGAACTGCAGCACCTTGCCGCGTTGGGTGCCCCTCGTCGGCACCGCGAACATGCCGTCGTTCGAGCCGAGCTGGTTGCCGTCGGTGGAGATCCACAGGTTGCCCGCACCGTCGAAGGTCACGTTGTCCGGGCACGAGATGGGACTCACCTGATCCTTCGGGTAGCCAGCGAAATACGTCTCGGGGGCTTCGGGGTCACCGCAGACCAACATCAGCCGCCACCGGAATTTCTCCGAGCCGTGGTTGCCACCCTTCGGGACGATCTCCAGGACGTAACCGTTTCGGTTGCCGGTCGTGGTGACCAGCGGGCCACCCGGCTCCTCACGGATCTGGCTGGAGTCCAGCGGGTTCGCCTCGTCGGTGGGATATGCGGTGCCACGGTCGGAGTTGTTGGTGAGGGCGGCGTAGACGCGCCCGTTCACGGGATTGACTTCGACGTCCTCGGGGCGGTCCATGCGCGTAGGTGAAACCGTGTCGGCGGCCAGCCGGGTGTCGATGAGCACGTCGGCAACCGACATGCCGTCGACGAAGGACTCCTGGTCGCTGCACAGCGGGATCCAACGACCCTTCCCGTCATACTCCGGCGCCGGGTCCTGCTCCTCATCACGGAACCGGGCGACGTACAAGGTGCCCTCGTCGAGTAGCCGCATGTTGTGCCGTCGATCTGCGCGGCTGCCACCGTCGCGGAAGCGTCGCCTGGACACGAACTTGTACATGTAGTCGCCGCGCTCGTCGTCACCGGAGTAGGCCACCACCCGCCCGGCCTCGGTCAGGACGATTGTTGCGCCCTCGTGCTTGAAGCGCCCGAGCATCGTGCGCTTCTTCGGCGTGGAGGACGGGTCCAGCGGGTCCAGCTCGACGATGTAGCCGAAGCGGAACGGCTCGTGCGGCTCTTTGGACAGGTCGAACCGTGGGTCCACTCGCTGCCAGCCGCGGCCGGGTTCGCCGGTGATGCCGTACCGCGCATAGCTGTCGGCATACGTCGGGTCCAGACCGTTGCTGGCCTCGAAGTACTGGTTGAGGTTCTCCTCGCCCGACAGCACGGTCCCCCAGGGGGTGGTGCCGCCGGCGCAGTTGTTGAGGGTGCCGAGCACCGTCGTCCCGGTGCTGTCCTCGCTCGTCTTGAGCCTGCGGTCACCGGCGGCGGGGCCGGTCAGCTCGAACCGGGTGCGCACCGTGATCCTGCGGTTGAGCGTTGTGCGACGCAGCGGGACCCGCTGATAGGTCCCCTCGCTGTCGCCCCGCTCGATCTCCACGACCGACATGCCGTGGGCCATCATCGCGATGCGGCGGACCTGGTTGTCCGAGTACCGCCCCTCCGGAAACATCAGGAACTCGTCGGTGTACTCGTGGTTGACGACCAACGCGAAGCGTCCTCGCTTGCCTGGCACGCGCTGGACGCTCACGTAGTCGCAGTTGTATCCGAACTGCTTGGCTTGCGCCGCGGCACTCTGCTCGTAGACGTCGAACTTGGGCGCGCCCCTCTCCACTTGGTCACCCCAGCCGATGACGATGTCGTAGTCGTAGCCGACCGGAACGACCACGTTGTCTCTGGTGTTGGGTGCAACCGGGTCGAACGTCAGGTCGTCGACCTGGGAACGGGTCGGCGCCGAACCGGTCCCGGTCGCGGCGGCGGGGCTGGTGAGCCCACCGATGACGATGGCGGCCGAGCCGGTCACGGCGCCTCCGAGCACCGAGCGCCGGGCGATCGTCCGGGCCAGCAGATCGTGGAAGTGCTCGTTGCCGGACGTGTTGGGCTCAGGATGGTCACAAGCGTTGCCGCAACGGAATGTGCAGGTCATGCGGCTGCGGGACCCGTGCGGGCCGCTGACAGCGATTACGGGGAGGAGACGTGATGACATGTGAGCTCCTGTGTGGGTGGCGACGAATAGTTTCTAGTCACGGGACCCTAGTGGCCAAGACGTCGGCTTCGTCGGCGGTCAGATGAACCTTCGACGATATTATGGCGAATCGGAGGTTTCGCCCGAGATGTTGTGGTCACCGGACCAGCCCACGTGGATGCGGCTCAGGCGATGCTCTCGGCTGCGGTGGTCACCGGGTCGAGTCGTTCCCGGTGGACGCGGCGCACAGTGATGACCGCCTCAACGCTGATCAGTACGAGCGCGGCCCACACCAGGGCGAATCCGATCCAGCGTGCTGTGGTCATGGCCTCGTCGAAGACCACCCAGCCGATCAGGAACTGCAGGACCGGGGCGATGTACTGCAACAACCCTAAGGTGGTCAGTGGCACTCGCGGGGCAGCGGCACCGAACAGCAACAACGGCAGCGCGGTGACGACCCCGGTGCCGACGAGCAGGGCCACATGGGCGCCACCGTCGTCGGTAAAGGTGCCGGTGCCGACGGCGCCGAGCACCAGCAGGTATCCCAGGGCGACCGGGGCAAGTAGACCGGTCTCGACCGCGAGCCCCTCCACCGCACCGACCGCTGCCCGCTTCTTGAGCAGCCCGTACGTCCCAAACGAGAAAGCCAGGATCAGCGCGATGAACGGTGGACGGCCATAGTCGACGGTCAACTGCAGCACCCCGAGTGTCGCCACCGCCAGCGCGATCCACTGCCACCGCCGCAACTGCTCGCCGAGCAGCAGGACGCCCATCAGCACCAGTACGAGTGGGTTGATGAAGTAGCCCAGCGAGGTCTCGATCACGAAGCCGTGGGTCACACCCCAGATGTAGGTCACCCAGTTCAGCGAGATGACCACGGCAGCCACAGTGAGCAGCCCGAGCCGGCGGCGGTCGCGGGCAACAGCCATCAGGGGCCCCCGCAGCCGCAGTGCGAGCACGAGGACAACGACGACCACCAGGGACCACACGACGCGGTGTGCCAGCACCTCCACCGCACCAGCCGGGTCGAGCAGCGGCCAGTACAGCGGGAACACACCCCAGATGCTGAAAGCGGCCAGGCCGTAGAAGAACCCCCGCCGCTCCTCGCTCACTGCCGTGACGTTACCTCGGTGACCAGCGGCCGGCTCGGTCGGACTGACGACGGTGCCGCCGGCGCGGCTGGTGTCAGCCGGACCGGGTCAGGAGATCGCTTGCCGGTGATGAGGCTGCGGATGCGGTTCCTCGCCGTCGCGCTGCGTGTTGAGACATCCACGCAGCCGGATCATCGCGTCGCGCACCCTGGTCTTGACCGCCGACACCGATCCGCTGGTGCAGGCGGCAATGTCTGCATAGCTGTGTCCCTCGTAGTAGGCGAGGACCACCGCTTGGCGCTGCAACTCGGTGAGGGCGTCCAGGCAGTGCCGAATCTCGGCGTGCTCGGAGCGCAGCACGACCTCGTCGGCGACCGGGTCGCCGCTGGCCTGTTCGGTCCATGGGTAACGCAGCTCACGGTCGGTGCTGGCCTGATCGTGGCGCACCGCGTCCACAGCTCGCCGGTGGGTGAGTGTGGCGATCCAGCTGCGGGCTGAGCCCCTGCGCGGGTCGAACCGAGCAGCATTCGTCCACAGCAACAGCATGGAGTCCTGTGCGACCTCTTGTGCGCGCACCGGGTCCCGGACGGTGTGCCGTGCGACAGAATGCACGAGCGCGGCTGCTTGGGCGAAGAGCCGGTCGTAGGCGGCATGATCGCCGGCGGCGACCCGGCCCAGCAAAACTTCCAGGCTGGGCGAGTTGTCTGAGGTGTTGCCTGTGCGCACCGACGGGCCTCTCGCAGAAGGTTGCCGACCTTTGCTGGTCGCCAACTCACTCTCTCTGCGTGGTTCGGACCGGCCGGCGGCCCGGATTGCCCGCCCCTGCTACGCAACAGCTGGGTCTTTTGCGGGCCTCAGCCGCGGGGTTCGCCGACCGCCCAGGTGTCCTTGCCGGCCAACAGCGCGGCCAGGTCGCCGCGTCCGCTGGTGCCGGTGGCGGTGTCGATTTGCTGGCGCGTCAAGTCGTCGTAGGTCGGCCGCTCCACCTGGCGGAAGATGCCGATCGGCGCTTGGGTGAGAACGCCCGCATCGGTCAGCCGAGACAGCGCAAACGCCGTCGTCGGGTCATCAGCGTGCGCGTCGTGCACCAACAGATCGGACTCGTCGATCCCGTCGTCGCCGCCGACCCCAACCACTCGGACGCCGCCGGTGGCTGTGTCCCGCGCGACCCCACGCGACCCGTCCGGCCCGAAGCGGATCGCATGGCCGTGCTCCAGCGGAATGAGCGCCGACTCGGCCGCCCCCTTGCCCTTGAACGCCTCGAACGCACCGTCGTTGAAGATCGGGCAGTTCTGAAAGATCTCGACCAGCGACGTGCCTCGGTGCGCGGCGGCCGCGCTCAACACCGCGGTCAGATGCTTGCGGTCGTTGTCCACCGTGCGTGCTACGAAGGTTGCCTCGGCGCCCAGCGCCAGCGAGACCGGGTTGAACGGGGTGTCCACCGAGCCGGCTGGGGTCGACTTGGTCACCTTGCCGGTCTCGGAGGTGGGCGAGTACTGCCCCTTGGTCAGGCCGTAGATCCGGTTGTTGAACAGCAGGATCGTCAGGTTGACGTTGCGCCGCAGAGCGTGGATGAGGTGATTGCCCCCGATGGACAACGCGTCGCCGTCGCCGGTGACCACCCATGTCGACAGGTCGGGCCGGGTGATCGCCAAGCCGGTGGCGATGGCCGGTGCGCGACCATGGATCGAGTGCATCCCGTAGGTGTCGAGGTAGTAGGGAAATCGCGACGAACAGCCGATGCCGGAGACGAAAACGATATTCTCCCGCTTGAGCCCAAGATCCGGCAAGAAGCCTTGGACGGCCGCCAACACCGCGTAATCACCGCAGCCGGGGCACCAGCGCACCTCTTGGTCCGAGGTGTACTCCTTGCGGTTCTGCGGCTCGTCGGTGGTCGGCACCCCGGCGAGACCGTCGCGAGAGAGGTCGGTGTCCGGGAACGGCAGGTCGACAGCGGTCATGCGATCACGTCCGGAGTTGTGGCGGGGCTTTTGCGGCCGGGCTGTTCGGGGTCGGTGTTGGCGGGCGGCACGTCACCGAGGTCGCGTAGATGTTCGCGCAACACCTCGGCGAGTCCGGCAGCCTTGAAGGGCAGGCCGTGCACCTGGGTGTGGCTGCGTGCATCCACCAGATACTTCGCACGCACCAGCATGGCCAGCTGCCCGAGGTTCATCTCAGGCACCACCACCCGTTCATAGCGGGCGAGGATGTCACCGAGATCTCGTGGCAACGGGTTGAGATGCCGCACGTGCACTTGGGCGACCTTGAGGCCGTCGCGGCGTACCCGGCGCACTCCCGCGCCGATAGGACCGTACGTCGATCCCCAACCCAGCACCAACAGCCGGGCGTCGCCGTCCGGGTCGTCCACGATCGTGTCCGGCAGCGCGTCGGCGACCGCGTCCACTTTGGCCTGGCGGGCGCGCACCATCAGGTCGTGGTTGTCGGGGTCGTAGGAGATCTCCCCGGTGCCGTCCTTCTTCTCCAAGCCGCCGATGCGATGCATCAACCCCGGGGTGCCCGGCAGCGCCCACGGGCGGGCCAGGGTCTCGGGGTCACGTGCGTACGGCTGGAACGGTTCGCCGGTGTCGGCGTTGGCGCTCGGATCGCTCACCTCGAAGGCGGGGTCGATGACCGGCAGGTCCGCGACGTCGGGCAGCTGCCACGGCTCGGAGCCGTTCGCCAGGTAGCCGTCGGACAACACGATGACCGGCGTGCGGTACGTGATCGCGATGCGAGCTGCCTCGATCGCGGCATCGAAACAGTCCACCGGAGACTGCGGCGCCACCACCGGCACGGGTGCCTCACCGTTGCGACCGAACATCGCCTGCAGCAGGTCGGACTGCTCGGTCTTGGTCGGCAGCCCGGTGCTGGGCCCGCCACGCTGGATGTCGCACACCAGCAGCGGCAGCTCGAGCATGACCGCAAGGCCGATCGTCTCGGACTTGAGCGACACCCCCGGCCCCGAGGTGGTGGTGACGCCGAGCGCACCACCAAAGGACGCACCCAGCGCGGCGCCCACCCCGGCGATCTCATCCTCGGCCTGGAAGGTGGTCACGCCGAAGCTCTTGTGCTTGCTCAGCTCGTGCAAGACCTCGGAGGCCGGGGTGATCGGGTACGCGCCGAGGAACAACGGCAGTCCGGACTGCTGCGACGCAGCGATCAGCCCATACGACAAAGCAGCGTTACCGGTGATGTTGCGATACCGGCCGGCAGCCATCTCGGCCGGTTTGATCTCGTAGCGGACCGCGAAGGCCTCGGTCGTCTCGCCATAGTTCCAGCCGGTGTGGAAGGCGGTGATATTGGCGTCCCGCAGCACCGGCTTGGCGCCGAAGCGGGTGCTGAGGAACTCGAGCGTCGGCTCGGTGGGTCGGCCGTACATCCAGCTCAACAGCCCGAGCGCGAACATGTTCTTGGCCCGCGAGGCGTCCTTGCGGGACAGCCCCAACTCCTTGATCGCCTCCACGGTCAGCGTGGTGAGGTCGACCGGGTGCAGGTTGTACGGGTCGAGGGTGCCGTCCTCGAGCGGGTCCTCGGTGTAACCGGCCTTGGCGAGGTTGCGCGCCCCGAAGTCGTGGGTATCGACGATGATCGTCGACCCGCGGGGCACGTCCTTGAGGTTCGCCCGCAGCGCCGCCGGGTTCATTGCCACCAGCACGTCGGGCGCATCACCGGGCGTCAGGATGTCGTGATCTGCGAAGTGCACTTGAAAGCTGGATACCCCGGCCATCGTGCCCTGCGGTGCCCTGATCTCCGCGGGGAAGTTCGGCAGCGTCGACAGGTCGTTGCCGAAGGCCGCCGTCTCGGCGGTGAACCGGTCGCCGGTGAGCTGCATCCCGTCGCCGGAGTCACCGGCGAATCGAATAATGACGCGGTCGAGTTGCTTGACCTGCTTGCTCACGCAGTCCTCTCTCCTTCGGGCACGGCGACTCAACGGTCACTCGAATGCCACCCACCATGGTAGGCGCCTGGCCACTGACCGCCGATAGTCGTCCACCTCGCGGCGCGATGCCGGTCGTGGGTCCGGGAAGGGGCGGGTAAGATTAGGCGGCGTCGAGGGTGCCGCGCTCGTCGTCGGACAGTTCGAGATCTGCGGCGGCGGCCGAGTCGCTGATCGTCTGTGGGCGGCTGGCACCCGGGATCGGCAGCACCCGGGGGGACAGTCCCAGCAGCCAGGCCAAGCAGACCTGCTGCGGGCTCACTCCGCGCGCTTCAGCGATGTCGGCGAAAGCGCCGTGTTCCGAGCCGAGCCGACCTGCGCGGCCGCCGGTGCCACCCAGCGGGCTCCACGGCAGGAAAGCCAGCCCGAGCTCGTCGCACACCCCAACCTCAGGCAGGCTGGAGCGGAACGCTGGCGACAGTTGGTTCTGCACGCTGACCAGCCCGGCACCGATCACCTCATAGGCGGTGCGGATCTGGTCTGGGTCGGCGTTCGAGATCCCGACGTAGCGCACCAGGCCGGCCTCGTGCAGGTCCTTGAGCGCCCCCATCGTCTCCTCGTACGGCACGTCCGGGTCCGGCCGGTGGTGTTGGTACAGCCCGATCGCCTCGACGCCCAGCCGCCGCAGGGACGCCTCGCATGCCCCGCGAAGATGCTCGGGTCGGCCGTCGACCTCCCACCCGCCGGACCCACTGCGGACATGCCCGCCCTTGGTGGCTACCAGCACGTCGCTGGTGTCTGCGCCGTAGGAGCCGAGTGCCCGAGCGACGACGGTCTCGTTGTGTCCGGGGGCGAAGCCGCCCTGCTCGACCGTGTATGCGTCGGCGGTGTCGATCAGCCGTACGCCCGCGTCGAGGGCAGCGTGCACGGTTTCGTCGGCGCGGGCATCGTCGGGGGCGGGGTCGATCGACAAGGGCATCGCACCGAGGCCGATCGCCGAGACCGACACATCACCGATCGTGCGCTGCTGCATGAACTGCTCCTCTGGACCGGACGTCGTCGACTTGTCACTGTCACACGACCCTAGAGCGCAACGTGGCAGTGACAACTCGACGGGGTGGCGGATCCCCACGGCTTACACTCCGCGTCATGGGCGAGGCGCAGGTGCGCGTGGACGAGGTGCCGCTGGGCGGCACCCGCTGGCGGGTTCATGACCTGGCGTTGGCCTGCTGCGCGCTGGAGTACGCCGCCGCCAGTGTCCGCCTGAAAACCGCCCGGGCCGGGGACTCCGATGCTGAGCTGGCCCGCGGCCTTGATCTGTTGGCGCCGGGCCCCGAGGGCGCCGACGTCCTCGTCGTGTCCGGCACGGTGACCGACGCACTGGCGCCGTCGGTGCTGGCGATCTGGGAGCGGATGCGCCGGTCGCGCCATGTCATCTCCTTCGGCTCGTGTGCCAACTCCGGAGGGCCGTACTGGGACTCCTACTGCGTGACCAAGGGTGTCGACCAGCTGCTGCCCGTCGACGTCTACGTCCCTGGCTGCCCCCCGAGACCCGAGGCGCTGCTCGACGGGTTGGCCCAACTGAGGCGTCAGCTGGCGGGGGTGGAGTCGTGACCGCCGAGTGGGCCGCGCAGGTGGGTGCGGTGTTGGGCGCCGAGGTGCACGACGACTTCGGGGTGGCCCGGGTCGACGTCGCGGTCGCGGGCTGGCTGGGAGCCCTCCGCACCGCCCGCGACGAGCTCGGCTGCACGTTCTTCGACTGGCTGACCGCGGTGGACGAAGTGCGCGACGGCTACCGACTGGTGTGCCACGTCGCGATTCCGCCGTCCAAGGGTGCCCGCATGCGGACGTTGATCCTGCGGACGCTGGTGTCACGCGAGGAGCCCGCGGTGCCCTCGGTGTCCGGGGTGTTCGCCGGCGCCAGTTGGCACGAGCGTGAGGTGGCGGAGATGTTCGGTGTGCACTTCACCGACGGTGCCGGTGTCGGCGGGCGCCTGCTGCTGTCCGCCGACTTCGAGGGCCACCCGCTGCGCAAGGACTTTGTGCTCGCCTCCCGTGTCGCCGAGCCCTGGCCGGGTGCGAAGGAGCCGGGCGAGTCCGACGCATCGCTGGCCCGGCAGCAGGCAGCGCGGGGGGATGCCGCAGCCTCGGCCCGGCGGGCTCCTCGTCGACGCAGCCGTCCGGCCGGCGTGCCGGAGCCGGGCGAGTGGGGTCCGAGAGAATCCGGCTCGCCAGACCCGGATCCGCTGGCGGTGGCCTCTGACCGAAAGCCGCGGCGGGGCGGCGCCCGGTGAGCGTGCCGGAACGCTCCCGCGGCGTGATCGCGCTGATCGAGGACAACTGCACGTCCTGCATGCTCTGCGCGCGGGAGTGTCCGTCGTGGTGCATCCACGTCGACAGTCACGGGGTCACTGAGGTGCCCGCAGAGGGCGGGCGGCCCCGTACGACGGCGGTGCTGGATCGCTTCGCGATCGACTGGTCGCTGTGCATGTACTGCGGCATCTGTGTCGAGGTCTGCCCGTTCGACGCCCTCGAGTGGGCGCCGGCACATGCCTACGCCGAGCAGGCAGTCGGCGCGCTGCTGCACGAGCGCGAGCGGCTCGCCGACTGGCTGGTCGAGTGAGGTGCCCGCGCTGGCAAAATGCCACCGAGTGCGCACTTCGACGCAGTCCACGCGACTCCAGTGACGTAAGCCTGCGCACTCGCGACTCGTGCGATGCCGGCTGTCTTTCGCATGGCAGGCTCCCCGCCATGACCGATGTCACGTTCGCCACCCCGGATGGTCAGCGAAACGCCTACCTTGCCGAGCCAACCGGCGCAGAAGCCAGGCCCGGTGTCGTCGTCATCCACGAGCTGTTCGGGCTCAACGAGGACATCCGCGTCCTGACCGACCGGGTGGCCTCATTGGGCTACCTGGCGCTCGCACCGGACTTCTTCGAGGGCCGGCACTGGACCACCTGCCTGCGCGGCGCCTTCCGACAGCTGTCGGCCGGTAGCGGCGAGTTCTTCGACGCGATCGAGGCGGCGCGGGGCTACCTGTGTGACCATGAGCGCGCCAGCGGCAAGGTCGGTGTGATCGGCTTCTGCCTCGGCGGCGGCTTCGCGCTGCTGGCCGCGTCCGCGTACCCGTTCACGGTCGCGAGCGTCAACTACGGCGAGGTCCCCGACGACGCCGAGCGAGTCCTCACCGGCGCCTGCCCGATCGTCGCCTCGTACGGCGGCCGGGACCGTTCGATGCGGGGACGCCCCGAGCGCTTGCAGCAGGCACTCGATGGCGCCGGCGTCGAGCACGACATCAAGACCTACCCGGCAGCAGGCCACAGCTTCCTCAGCACTCAGCCCTACCCGAAGGCAGTCCGGGCGCTGGGGACAGTGATGGGCATGCACGCTGGGCGACAGGACGAGTCCGCGGACGATGCCTGGCTGCGGATCGACGCCTTCTTCAGCACCCACCTGCGCGGCGGGTGACGGCCCTGCTCACGGGATGGCCACTGTTCCCTCGGGCAGCTCACGTGCAAGGCTCAGATCGAACGTCGCGAGTCGCGCGTCAGGCTGTGCCGCTGCCAGGGCGACCAGATAGGCGTCGGTGACCTGGCGATGACCTCGAACTTGGCCGAGCGCTGCGTCGGCGTATGACAGTGCGTCCGGCCAGAAGGTGCAGCGAGGCATGGCGTGCAGGGCGCGCAGCACCTCGGCGGCGGCGTGCGCGCTCTCGCCGACCCGCAGAAAGAATCGCACCAGCGCTCCTTCGACGATCGGGCACACCGCAAAGCGGTCGATGGTCGCTGCCCAGGACGACGCACGCTCGTGGTGCTCGTGGTCGGCGACCGTCAGGGCGATGAGCACGTTGGCGTCGAGGAGGTACGTCGTCACTCGTCGTCCAGGGCGGCGGCGACAGTCTCCGTGGTGATGTGGCGACCGCTGCTGATGACCGGGAAACCCGAGCGGTCATCAGTGCCGATCACCACCGGCTCATCGAGCTGGCTCAGCCCCCGGACGGTCAACTCAACGACGGTTGCTGATACGGACTGACCGCGAGCCCGCGCGAGCTCCTGGGCACGGCGGTGGACCGCGGGAGGAAGGTCGACCGTGGTACGCACGTCTGCATCATACGTGCATCACCGACGATGCTCCCCGCCCCGCGTTCAGCGGTAGTTGGTGAACTGGACCGCGAAGTCGTAGTCCTGCGCCATGACGAGCGCGATCACGTCCTGCAGGTCGTCGCGCTTCTTGCTCGTGACCCGCAGCTCGTCGCCCTGCACCTGCACCTTGACCCCCTTGGGTCCGTCGTCGCGGATCAGCTTGCCGATCTGCTTGGC
>JACCYS010000251.1 GCA_013696365.1 Nocardioidaceae bacterium | reverse complement strand
CGGAGACTGACATGTGGTCGCTGGGGGCCACGCTGTATGCCGCCGCCGAGGGGCGCCCACCGTTCGACGGGCCCACCACCATGGGCACGGTGCTGTCGATCCTGAACGACGACCTACCCCGCCCCGCAGTTGGCGGTGAGCTCGGCGAGGTGCTGACCGGGCTGCTCGACAAGGACCCTGAACGCCGGCTCGACTCGCGCCAGGCCGCACGGCTGCTGCGGCGGATCGTGAACGGCTCGGCGGAGGCAGCCGCGCCGCTGCCCGCGGCGGCACCCGGAGAGGATGACGGCTCGGCGCCGATCGCGGCCAACACCGGAGTGATCCGGCCCACCGGCGACGACGAGCGCCCCATCTGGCAGTCGGAGTCAGACCCGGAGGACTCGCAGGACTCGGCTGCGAACGAGCCCCACGACGAGGCGTTGCCAGCATCGGTCGACGAACGGCCGCCAGGACATCGACCGGGCACCCGCACCCTGCTGTTGGCCCTGGTGGTGTTGGCGGTGGTGATCGTGGGCGCGCTGGTCGCTCGGATGCTCGCTGTGGACGATGTGGAGCCGTCGGGCGACCCCGCTGCGGCTACCACCGAGGCGCCGCGCTCTGAACCCACAGCCTCTGACCCACCATCCGACCCCTCGCAGTCTGAGAAGCCTTCCAAGAAGCCGAAGTCGAAGAAGCCGGATGTGCCGGCGGGCTTCAGCCTGCAAGATGACCCGCTGGGCTTCGAGGTGGCAGTTCCCGACGGCTGGCAACGCCGGCTGGACGGGGCAACACGGGTGGACTACGTGGCCCCGGACGGCAGCGGATACGTCCGCATCGACCAGCAGCCGGAGGCCGGGCCGAGCGCCGAGCAGGCCTGGCTGGACTCCGAGGAGGCAGTGTCGGCGAGGCTGCCCGGCTACGAGCGGATCAGGATCGAGCAGGTCGACTACCGCTCGTGGGACACCGCCGACTGGGAGTTCACCTGGTCCGGCGACAGCGGCACGGTGCACGTGCTCAACCGGGGCATCGCCACCGACACCAAGGGGTTCGCGCTGTACGTGTCGGCGCCGGACTCGCAGTGGGGCAGCGTCGGCAAGCCGGCCTTCGACACCGCGGCCGAGACGTTCACGCCGACCGACTAGCGACTCAGCCCGGTGCGGTGCTTCTCGACGCGGAGAACCGACGCTCGTTGCGCTCGCGGCCCTTGGCCGCCTCGACCTCGCGGTCGCGCGGTGGTGAGCTGAACACCAGGGTGTCGAGCAGCTCAGCGGTGGCATCGGCCACCGCATCAACTGCCCGCTGGATGGCCTGCTCGTTGGCTCGCGAGGTGGTCCCGCTGACCTTGCGGACGTACTGTCTCGCCGCGGCCTGGACCTCCGTGGTGGTGGCAGCCGGTTCGAAGTTCGCCAGGGTACGAATGCTGCGGCACATGGACTGCACCATGCCAGACACGTTCGCCGGAAAGCGCAGACACTCGAGGGGATCCGGAGCGCCGCGCGGGGGTGACCCGCGTCAGCACCCGCTGCCCGGCGGCGGCCAGATCACCCTGCGGTTCACCGATCAGCCCGCCACCGACACCGTCGAGGTCGCCGCCAACACCCGAAACCTCCGCACCAACGGTCGATGGAGAGATGAGTTCGCGCTCGGCTATTGCGCCAACAGGAAGCTGATCGCGCGGCACCTGGTCGTCGGAGCTGAACGAGACTCGCAGCCCCAGCGACCTGCGGTTCGGTGCGGTGGCCGAGGGGCCGGACGGGCAGCGCTGCAGGCTCTGCCTGACACCGCAGATCGTTACCGGCGAGACAGCATCTGGTGAGCAGCTGCGGACGGCCTCTCTGCAGCTGCGGCCCTTGGCCGAGCGTTTTGGGTGACGAGCGTGGCTCAAGGCCCGCTTTGCCCAGCATCACTGCCAAGGTAGTGTCTGTTGCACTCCGTAATGAATCGACTACTCAGAGCCACAGACCGGCCCAACATCCGGAGCCGACACCAGGAGGATGCTGTGCTTCGACGGATCGCTTACCCGACCCTGGCCGTCCTCGTCGCGACGGCCATGACCGCAGTGACCGTCGGCACCGCCCATGGCGAGCCGCCAGCCGGTACCAACGCCGGGCCGCCATACAACTACACCACCGAGCTGATCGGCGACGGGTCAGCCGTCCCGCTGAAGGACCAGGCCATCCTCCAGCGGACGAAGCTCGGCTACCGCTTCCGCTCAGGCCAGCAGGACGGCCACCTTGTGGTGACTCGCGTGAAGCGCGGGCTCCGCTTCGTTGACAGGGGCAC
>JACCYS010000084.1 GCA_013696365.1 Nocardioidaceae bacterium | reverse complement strand
GGATCGACCCCGATGATCACCTTCGTCATAGCGTTCTCCTGCTTCGCCTCGTACCGATAGGGACGGCGAGGTGGGCAGTGCTACTACGAGCTGGGCAGTCCCCTTTCGAGCCACGCCTCGTCACGGTGCCCGACGGATTGCAGACCGAAAGAGAGCCACACCCGCAAGCGGGTGGGCAGCCGCGTGGAGAGCCTCCCGCCGGACACCTAGACCGAGTCTGGCCAGACACCGATCCTGAGGGAAAGTGTCAAGTAGCCGCGCGCCCCGTACCGCCGCGCGCCACGTAAACGTGGCGGACCGACCCTTTACGTGGCGTGCATGCCCCGTAAAGCGTTGCCATGCCACGTTTACGTGGCGCGCAACATGGGCGCGCGGCGGGGTATGCCGGGGGTCCAAGGTGTGCCGTCGGCCGAAGCGTGCTGCACGCGGACAGACTGACCCCATGACCGACGAACAGCAGCACCCGGTGTCCGAGCTCTTCGACCCCTCGGCCTGGCGCTCGGTGCCTGGCTTCGACGACCTCACCGACATCACCTACCACCGGGCCACTGCCGATGGCTCGGCCGGCGGGACTGTCCGGGTGGCATTCGACCGCCCGGAGGTACGCAACGCCTTCCGGCCGCAGACGGTTGACCAGCTGCTGGCAGTCTTGGAGCACGCCCGCACCAGCGCCGATGTGGGCTGTGTTTTGCTGACGGGCAACGGGCCCTCACCCAAGGACGGCGGCTGGGCTTTCTGTTCCGGCGGCGACCAGCGGATCCGCGGTCGGACTGGCTACGAGTACGCGGGCGGCGAGTCCGCCGACGAGGCCGCCCCCGCTGCCACCGCGTCCCGCCCCGACCCGGCGCGGATGGGCCGGCTGCACATCCTCGAGTGCCAGCGGCTGATCCGTTTCATGCCCAAGGTGGTGATTGCGGTCGTGCCCGGCTGGGCGGCCGGCGGCGGGCACAGTCTGCATGTGGTGGCCGACCTGACTCTGGCCTCTGCCGAGCATGCCCGCTTCAAGCAGACCGACGCCGACGTCGCAAGTTTCGACGGCGGCTACGGCTCGGCATACCTCGCCCGCCAGGTCGGGCAGAAGCTGGCCCGCGAGATCTTCTTCCTCGGCCGCCCGTACGACGCGGAGCAGGCGCACCGGATGGGCATGGTCAACGAGGTGGTGCCGCACGCCGAGCTGGAGGCGACCGCGCTGCAGTGGGCCGCCGAAGTCAACGCCAAGAGCCCGACGGCGCAGCGGATGCTCAAGTACGCCTTCAACCTGGTCGACGACGGACTCGTCGGCCAGCAGCTGTTCGCCGGCGAGGCGACCCGGCTGGCGTACATGACTGACGAGGCGGCCGAGGGTCGGGACGCGTTCCTGAACAAGCGCGACCCCGACTGGTCAGGGCACCCGTGGCACTACTGAGCGGAGGGCATCTAGGCACGGCGCTGTCGGTGGCACCCCTGCGTGCCATAGGTTCTGCGCCGTGAGGATCTCGGTGGTCAAAGAGTCGCTGACCGGCGAACGGCGGGTCGCCCTCGCACCCGAGGGGGTGCAGAAGCTGGTCGCTCTCGGGTACCAGGTGGCAGTCGAGCCCGGTGCGGGCCGCACCGCCGACATCGGCGACGAGGAGTACGCCGCCGTCGGCGCTGACACCGAGCGCGACCTGCTCGAGGAGGCCGATCTGGTTGCCTCGGTGCAGCCGCTGCGAGTCGACCAGATCCGCCGGCTACAGCCGGGGGCCGCGACGGTCTCGTTTGTTCCGGTCGCACAGAGCCTCGATCAGATCCGGGATATTCGCGACTGCGGGGTGACAGCTTTCGCACTCGAGCTGGTGCCGCGCATCAGCCGTGCGCAGTCGATGGACGCGCTGTCGTCTCAGGCTCTGGTCGCCGGCTATCGCTGCGGGGTCGTGGCCGCCGGCATGCTGCGCCGCTTCTTTCCGCTGAACATGACCGCCGCGGGAACAGTGCCGCCCGCCGAGGTGGTCGTGCTCGGGGCGGGCGTTGCGGGGTTGCAGGCCATCGCCACGGCCAAGCGGCTCGGGGCCGTGGTCAAGGCCTACGACGTGCGCGCGGCCGCTGCGGAGGAGATCCGCTCGATGGGCGCCCAGGCCATCGACCTCGAGCTGGACACCCTGGATGGCGCCGGTGGGTACGCCCGCGAGATGACCGCTGAGCGCGCCCAGCTGCAGCGCGACAGGTTGGCGCCGCACATCGCCGCCGCGGACGCACTGATCACCACTGCAGCCGTGCCCGGGCGCACCGCGCCGATGCTGGTGACCGCGCAGATGGTCGAGCAGATGCGTCCCGGCTCGGTGGTTGTCGACCTCGCGGCAGAGTCCGGTGGCAACGTCGAGGGATCGGTCGCCGGTGACGTCGTGCGCATCGGCGCCGCACAGGTGTGGGGTGGCGCCAACGTGCCCAGTCAGATGCCGGCGCCGGCTAGCAGACTGTTGTCGACCAACATCGTCAGCCTGGTGACACTGATGACTACCCGCGACGGTGACGACGGGCCGGCGCAGTTCGCCCCCGACTTTGACGATGAGGTCGTTGCCGGCAGCTGCCTGATCCACGCCGGCGTCGTACGCCACGAGCCCACCCGCCTGCTGTTGGAAGGGGACCCTGCGCATGGATGAGTCGATCGTCTGGCTGACGATCTTTGTGCTGAGCGTGTTCGTCGGTGTCGAGGTCATCTCGAAGGTGTCGTCGACGCTGCACACGCCGCTGATGTCGGGCGCCAACGCGATCCACGGCGTCATCTTGGTCGGTGCGGTGCTTGTCACCGGCACGGCGGAGTCCACTGCGGGTCTGGTGGTGGGCCTGATCGCGGTGGTGCTGGCGACCGTCAACATGGTCGGCGGATTCGTCGTCACCGACCGGATGCTGCAGATGTTCGGCGGACGGGGTCGATCCCGCTCTGCCAGCTCCGGCGATTCGGGCACCGGCAGCACGAAGGAGGCGGGTCGGTGATCCCCACCTGGGTGCAGTTGGCCTATTTGGTCGCGGCGATCTTCTTCATCGTCGCCCTCAAGGGACTGTCCAGCCCGCGTACGGCACGGCGCGGCAACCTCATCGGCGCGGCCGGCGCAGTGATCGCCACCGCAGTCGTGTTCGCCGAGCGCGACCTCGACCACGTGCTGCCGATCCTGGTTGCGGTGGCTGTCGGCTCGCTGGTGGGCGTCGTCGGCGCCCAACGTGTCCAGATGACCCAGATGCCGCAGCTGGTCGCCCTGTTCAACGGGGTCGGCGGTGGCGCGGCGGCGCTGGTCGCGCTGTTGGAACTGGTCGAGCTCAGCGAGCGCGGTTCGGTCGCCGACGTCGCCGGGTTTGACCTGGTGGCAACCGCGTTCACCATCTTCATCGGCTCGCTGAGCTTCTCGGGGTCGCTGGTCACGTTCGCCAAGCTGCAGGAGTTGATGACCACCCGTCCCGTGTTGTTCCCGGGGCTGCCGGTCGCCTTCGGTGGTTCGCTGCTGGCCGCGATCGCCGTGTCGGTGCTGCTGGTCATCAACCCCGCCCTGTGGCCGGGTGTGGTCGTGGCCGTGCTGGGGCTGATCCTCGGAGTGCTGCTGGTGCTGCCGGTCGGTGGCGCTGACGTGCCGATCGTGATCTCGCTGCTCAATGCGTTCACCGGGCTTAGCGTCGCCGCCGGCGGCTACGTGCTCGGCAATACTCTCCTGTTGGTCGCAGGCACGCTGGTCGGGGCAGCCGGCACCTTCCTCACCCGGATGATGGCCAGCGCGATGGGCCGCTCGCTCGCCAACACCCTCTTCGGTGCCCTCAAGGGCGGCTCAACGCTCGGCGCCGGCGAGGCCAGCGACCGGCCGGTGCGCTCCACCGGGCCCGAGGACGTCGCGATCCTGCTCGGGTATGCCCAACGCGTCATCATCGTGCCCGGCTATGGCTTGGCGGTCGCCCAAGCCCAGCACACCCTGCGCGAGCTGGTCGACGTGTTGATCGAGCGCGGAGTGCAGGTGGACTACGCAATCCACCCGGTGGCCGGACGGATGCCGGGGCACATGAACGTCTTGCTGGCCGAGGCGCAGGTGCCGTACGAGCAGCTCAAGGAGATGGACGAGATCAACGGCGACTTCAAGCAGGCCGACGTGGCGCTGGTGGTCGGCGCCAACGACGTCGTGAATCCGGCAGCCCGTACGACGCCCGGGGCGCCGATCTATGGCATGCCGATCCTGAACGCTGACGAGGCCCAACAGGTGGTGTTCATGAAGCGGTCGATGCGGCCCGGTTTTGCCGGCATTGAAAACGAGCTGCTCTTCAACCCGCAGACCAACCTGCTCTTCGGGGACGCGAAGCAGACCATGAGCAAGTTGCTGAACGCCGTCAAGTCGCTGTAGGCCACCCGGCCACCCGACGCCGCGGCCGCGAGTCACCCCGCCCGCCGCGGGCCACGTAAACGTGGCGGACCTACCCTTTACGTGGCGCGCACACCGCGTAAAGGGCTGGCCCGCAACGTAAACGTGGCGCAGCGCGGCAGACGTTAGCCGTCGGTCATCGGACTTGGAGCCGATCTCCCCCGATCAGCCTGCGACTCCGTACAGTCGGTCGCCCGCATCCCCAAGCCCGGGCACGATGTAGCCGACCTCGTTGAGCCGCTCGTCAACTGCTGCCGTCACCAGCGTGACCGGTAGGTCGAGGGCAGCCGACTCGCGCTCCACCCGTTCGATGCCCTCGGGCGCCGCCAGCAGACAGATCGCGGTGATCTGGTCGGCACCTCGAGACACGAGAAAGCCCATGGCGGCAGCCAGCGTGCCACCGGTCGCCAGCATCGGGTCCAGCAGATAGCACTGGCGGCCCGCCAGATCGGCCGGCAACCGCTCGGCATAGGTCGAGGCGGCAAGGGTCTGTTCGTCGCGGACCATGCCCAAGAAGCCGACCTCGGCGGTCGGCAGCAACCTCTGCATCCCCTCGAGCATGCCGAGCCCGGCGCGCAAGATCGGCACCACCAGCGGACGGGGCGACGACAGGTGCACCCCCACGGTCTCGGCCACCGGCGTCTGGACGGTCCGGGGCTCGGTACGCACGTCGCAGGTCGCCTCGTACGCCAGCAGCATCACCAACTCGTCAGCGAGCCGCCGAAACGTGGGCGAGTCGGTCTGTTGGTCGCGCAACAAGGTGAGCTTGTGGGCCACCAGAGGATGGTCGGCGACATGGATACGCATGTGACGCACGCTAGTGGGTGCCCCTACTGCGCCTACTGCGCCTACGCCGGTGCGATGTCGGGCTTCCCGCCGGGCATCACCTCTGCGACTATCACTGAAGCGGGTCCGACCGGGGCCCCGGCAAATGGAGGTGGCATGGCGCACGACGGCGTCGACTTCGTGCTGGCTGCCCTGCGCGAAGAGGGCACCTGGCAGGTGCAGCCGCTGCCGCTGGGCACCGGCGAAGATTTGGAAGCACTGGTGACTGCTCTGCGCCCACTGCCCAGTGAGAGCGGAACGATCGGGATGGTGTCGGTCGACGAAGACTTCTTCGTGTTGGTTCGGGTGCTGGGCCCGCGTGAGCAGTTCTTGCTTTCCGATGTGACAGCGGCCACCGACTGGCCGCTGGCCTCCGAAGTGGTCGACGCCCTGGACCTGCCCGAGCCCGAGGATGACGACGACCCGCAGCCAGCCGGTCAGCTCGACATCCTGGCGGACCTCGGCGTCTCGGCCATGGACATTGCGGTGCTCTGCGACGACCCCGAGCTGTATCCCGACGAGATGCTGTCCGACGTGGCGCACCGGCTCGGCTTCGGCGCGCAGTTCGAGGCGGCGATCGATAAGGCTGCGGTCTGACCGCCGGCTCGGCTGCGGCCGTTCGTTGGCACGCGCCGATGGGTGAGGCCCTGGATTTCGCCCGATCCGCACTGCACAGCGGCGACGTGCCAGTGGGGGCGCTCGTTGTCGACGCAACCGGAGCAGTGGTGGGCACCGGGCAGAACGCCCGCGAGCGCGACAACGACCCGACCGCTCATGCCGAGGTCGTCGCTCTGCGGGATGCGGCTGCCCGACGCGGTCGGTGGCGGCTGGACGGGTGCACGCTGGTGGTAACCCTCGAACCGTGCGTGATGTGCGCTGGCGCCGTGGTCGCCGCGCGGCTCGATCGGCTGGTGTTCGGCGCGTACGACGCCAAGGCGGGAGCGGTCGGCTCGTTGTGGGACGTGGTGCGTGACCGTCGACTCAACCATCGGCCCGAGGTGGTCGCCGACGTACGTGCGGACGAGTCGGCAGCGCTGCTGCGCGACTTCTTCGCCAACCGCCGCGGAGGCTGACGCCCGGGTGATCTTCCAACGGACTGTGGGGGACTGGCTGCAACGTCGGGGGATCCGGTAGGCGGGGGCTGGCGCCCCGGCCGGGCTGTGTCCCGTCGGGTAGCCTTCTGCGCGGTGGCGTGTCCGAGTGGCCTAAGGAGCACGCCTCGAAAGCGTGTGTGGGTTTACGCCCACCGTGGGTTCAAATCCCACCGCCACCGCCAATAACTTGTTTCGCTGAGTTCCTGCCTGCTGCCGCCCCTGAGGTCGGCCTCCGGCCCTGATCTCGCCTCCGGACCAGCTGCCCGGGCGCCGACGACCCTTAGTCTGGCGTCTCGCACGGAACCGGGAGGCGACACGTGCTTGGCGATCAGATCGGCAGCCTCCTGCTGGTGGGCGCCGGCGTCTTGCTTGCCGCCATCCTCGCCGTACGCGTCAGCACGAGGGCCGGTCTGCCGAGCCTCGTGGTCTATCTGGGGATCGGCGTGCTGCTCGGTGAGTCGGTGATCGGCATCGAGTTCGCCGATGCCGACCTCGCGTTCGTGCTGGCCATTGTCGGCCTCGTACTCATCTTGGCTGAGGGTGGTCTGACCACCCGCTGGTCACAAGTGAAGCCGGTGATGCCGCTCAGCCTGCTGCTCAGCACAGTCGGCGTGGCCATCGGGATCACCGTGATGACCTTGCTCGGGCGCTTCGCCCTCGGACTCGACTGGCAGCTATCGGTGCTTCTTGGTGCCGTCACCGCGCCGACTGACTCCGCAGCGGTCTTCTCCGTGTTGCGGCGGGTGCCGCTGCTGTCCAGGGTGCGCGGTTCGCTGGAGGCCGAGAGTGGGCTCAACGATGCGCCGACGTTGCTGCTGGTCGTCATGGTCAGCACCGGCGAGGCAGCCGAGCACGCCTGGTACTACGTGCTGGCGGTGGTGTTGCTGGAGCTGGTGCTCGGTGGCGCCGTGGGCATCGTGTTGGGCTGGGTCGGCGCTCGGCTGCTGGCGCGCGCAGCGTTGCCGTCGTCGGGCCTCTATCCGTTGGCAGTGCTGTCGCTGTGCGTCGTCTCGTACGGGGCGGCGATCCTCGTGCACAGCAGCGGATTCGCGGCGGTGTACGTCGCGGCGCTGGTGCTCGGCAACGCCGAACTGCCGCACCGCGCAGCCACCCGGTCCTTTGCCGAAGGGGTGGGTTGGCTGGCTCAGATCGGCTTGTTCATCATGTTGGGCCTGCTGGCCTCCCCCGAGCGGCTGACGTGGTGGCACGTCGGTGCCGGCCTGCTCGCCGGCGCCGTGCTCACGGTGGTGGCCCGGCCGTTGTCGGTCGCTGTCTGTGCGGTGCCACTGCGGGTGCCATGGCGCGAGCAGGCGTTCATGTCCTGGGCGGGGCTGCGGGGGGCGGTCCCGATCGTGCTCACCACGATCCCGCTGGCCGAGGCGGTGCCCGGTGCGACCGATCTTTTCGACTTGGTGATCGTGTTGGTCGTCGTCTACACGCTCTTGCAGGGGCCTACTCTGCCGTGGGCTGCTGATCGGTTGGGCGTCTCGACCCACGAAGCCCCCCGAGACCTTGAGGTCGAGGCGGCACCGCTCGAGGGGATCGCCGCAGACCTGCTGCACGTTCGGGTGGCGGCAGCATCACGCCTTCATGGTGTGGAGGTGGGTGAGCTGCGGCTGCCGGGCGGCACCTCGGTGTCGTTGGTGGTGCGCGGGGACGAATCGTTCGTGCCCCGCCCCAGCACCAGGCTCGCCGTCGGCGACGAGATGCTGGTGGTGTGTCCGCGTGCCACCCGGGCGGCCACCGAGGACAGGCTGCGTGCGGTCGCCGAGCACGGCCGACTTGCTGGCTGGAGCCACCGTGCTCGCAGACCGGGGGAGCCCCAGCCCCGCGACTGAACGGCTGTGCTCAACGGTCGGTGGGCCAGTCACCAATCGCCTCGTTGTCCGACTTTTTGCGGCACACCTTCTGCTTCTTATTGGCTTTGATCTTCAGCACCTTGGGCGCCTTGCCGTCGAAGCCACCAAAGTTCGACCCGACGACGATGTCGACGCCCTCAGCGAGGTTTGGACGCCTGACAACTCGCACCTGGTCTCGCAGTTGCAGTCGAACCAGCCGAACCTCGGGCGACGTTGGCTTCGACCCGTAGATGACCGCCTTTTCCACGTCGAGCCTCGAGGGCGCGTTCTCGGAGGCACCGGGGGTGAAGCCCTTCCGCTGCAAGGTGGCGAGCGTCTTACCTGCCAACCCGGAGATGTCGCCGGCGTTATAGACATTGACCGTCACGTCACTGGCCTGCAGCCGGTTGCCTCCCTTGTCGCAGATCGCGTCGTCTGCCGAGGGTTCCGGCGGGGACATCAATTGGTCGTAGCCGTACCATCCGGCCCCGGCTACCAATGCGATCAGCACCAGCATGGTGATCGTCGTACGCCACCTCACGTGCTTGTCCCGTCGTCGCCACAAACATGGATGCGTGCGTGCAGCACGGCTCGCTGCTGCAGCGCGGCCCGCAGTGCGCGGTGCAGCCCGGCCTCGAGATAGTAGTCGCCCCGCCAGCTGACCACGTGCGGGAATAGGTCACCGAAGAACGTCGACTCAGCGTCGAGCAGGGTGGTCAGATCCAGGGTGTCCTTAGTGGTGACGAGTTGGTCCAACCGCACCTGCTGCGGCGGAAGCAGTGCCCAGTCCCGCTGCTTCAGACCGTGGTCGGGGTACGGCCGGTCGTAGCCCACCCGCTTGAAGATCACCGGGCAATACTAGGAGGAAGGCCCACAGGCGCGGCGTAGCACAGCCGCCATCAGTAGGCCCATGTCAGGGCGCTCAGGCTTCGGCAACGATCTCACGGCGATAACCTCTCGATGATGTCGCTCGCGCCCAGAGCACGGTGCGAGTCACGACCGGTCTCAGCGACAGCCAGATGGACGCATTGCGGGACCAACTGCACGGCGTTGCCGGGGCGGCTTCGCAGTGACGACGGCGAACTCACAGGCTGAAGCAGTGGCGGAGGATGCGGGATTCGAACCCGCGAGGGCGTTAACCCAACCCGCTTTCCAAGCGAGCGCCATAGGCCACTAGGCGAATCCTCCGCCGCAGAGGGTAGCGGCCCGCCCGATCCGCACCG
>JACCYS010000081.1 GCA_013696365.1 Nocardioidaceae bacterium | reverse complement strand
CAACGCCAGGGCGAGAGCGTGCTCGCGACCGCCGGACCCGATCACCAAGACGTCCACGGGCGTGCAGCGTACGCGGCTCAGATCAGGTCGTGCAGCACGACCGACTCGTCACGGTCCGGCCCGACGCCGACCACCGAGATCCGGGCGCCGATCATGCCTTCGACGGTGCGGACATACGCCTGGGCGTTGGCCGGCAGGTCGTCAAAGCTGCGCACCCCGCTGATGTCCTCCCACCAGCCGGGCAGGTGCTCATAGATCGGCGTCGCATGGTGAAAGTCGGTCTGTGTCATCGGCATTTCGTCGTGCCGCACCCCGCCCACGTCATAGCCGACGCAGACCGGCACCCGCTCGAGCCCGGTGAGCACGTCCAGCTTGGTCAGCACGAAGTCGGTCACCCCGTTGACCCGGGCTGCATACCGGCCGATCACCGCATCGAACCAGCCGCACCGGCGTGGCCGGCCGGTGGTGGTGCCGTACTCCCAGCCGGTCTTGCGCAGGTGCTCCCCGGCGGCATCGTGTAGCTCGGTCGGGAACGGGCCCTCGCCCACCCGGGTGGTGTAGGCCTTGAGGATGGCCACCACCCGATCGATGCGGGTCGGCGCGATCCCGGATCCGGTGCAGGCACCGCCGGTGGTCGCTGACGACGAGGTGACGAACGGGTAGGTCCCGTGGTCGACGTCGAGCAAGGTGGCCTGCCCGCCCTCCAGCAGCACAGTCTGGCCAGCGTCCAGCGCCCGCTCCAGCAACAGCGAGGTGTCGGCGACCATCGGGCGCACCCGGTCCACGAAGCCGAGCAGCTCATCGACAACCTCGCCGGGGTCGACCATCCGCCGGTTGTAGACCTTGGTGAGCACCTGATTCTTCAGCTCGAGGGCACCCTCGACCTTCTGCAACAGGATCTTCTCGTCGAACAGGTCCTGCACCCGGATGCCGACCCGGTTCATCTTGTCGGCGTACGTGGGGCCGATGCCGCGCCCGGTGGTGCCGATGCGACGGGAGCCGAGGAAGCGCTCGGTGACCTTGTCGAGCACACAGTTGTACGGCGCGATGAGGTGTGCGTTGGCGCTGAGCACTAACCGGGAGGTGTCCACGCCACGGGCCTCAAGTCCGTCGACCTCGTCGAACAGCACCGCCAGGTCCACCACCACGCCGTTGCCGATCACCGGGGTGACCGCTGGGGTGAGGATGCCGCTGGGCAGAAGGTGCAGGGCGTACTTGTCACCGCCGACGACGACGGTGTGTCCGGCGTTGTTACCGCCGTTGAACTTCACCACGTAGTCGACTCGGTTGCCGAGCTGGTCGGTGGCCTTGCCCTTGCCCTCGTCGCCCCACTGGGCTCCGACGATCACGATCGCTGGCACGGTCGGTCCTTCCAGCGGTGGCGGGGTCGCGGTGCGGCGCACAGGCTATCCGACCCGATGGACTGCCACGCCGTAGCGTGGTCGCTCGTGGACTCCATGCTGGTCATCACCAATGCGGGGGCGGGTGGTGCAGAGTCCGGCGCCGAGGAGCCGGCGCTCGCGCTGTTGAGCGACGCCGGACCGCTCGATGTGGTGGCGACCGCCGCCCGGGACGACATCGAGCAGGCGTTGTCCGATCATGACGGTCGAACCGTGGTGGTGATGGGCGGTGACGGCACCATGCATGCGGTGGTGGCGGCGCTGCTGACGAGCGGGCGACTGGCCGACACACCGGTGGCACTGGTGCCGCTGGGCACCGGCAACGACTTCGCGCGAGGGCTGGGCATCCCGTTGAACTCCGTCGAGGCGGCCCAGCAACTGCTGACGGTGAGCCCCCGACCGCTCGACTTGGTGGTCGACGACGAGGGCGGCGTCGTGGTCAACGCCGTGCACGTAGGGGTCGGCGTGGAGGCCGCCGTCGAGGCTCACGGTCTCAAGTCCCGCTATGGCCGCTTCGGCTATGTGCTCGGGGTGCACCGGCTTCGTCACCCCTGGTCTGTTCCTCCGGGTGGTCGTCGACGGCGAGGTAGTCACCGATGGCGGTGTGCGGGTGCTGCAGGTGGCCATCGGCAACGGCCGCTTCGTCGCCGGGGGGGTTCCGCTGCTGCCCGCCGCGGTCGCTGACGACGGCCGAGTCGATGTGGTCGTCAGCTTTGCCATGTCGACCCCGCGCCGGTTCGTGTATGCGCTGGGGGCCCGACTGGGGCTGCATCCGGGCAACCCCGACGTCTCAACGTTCCGTGGCAGTCGGGTGCATGTCGAGTCCGCGAACGGCTTTCGTTGGAACGCCGACGGCGAGGTGCGCGGGCCGGCGCGACGCCGCGAGTGGCACGTACAGCCGCACGCCTGGACCGTACTGGCGCTGCCACCCGACCGCTAGCGCCCGCCCTCGCCCGGCTGCTGCGCGCCACGTGAAGCGCTCAGAATCTCAGCCGAGCAACTCGGCAACCGCCTGATGATCGGAGTCCGCCAGCAGTTGGCGGCAGCGCTCGGCCTCGTCGACCTCGTCGATCTCGGCCGCCGCCCGCGCCAAGGCTGCGACGGCCCGCAAGAACCCCTGATTCGGCGTATGCCCCCACGGCACCGGGCCGAACCCGCGCCAACCGGCGCGGCGCAAGGCATCCAGCCCCCGGTGATACCCGGTGCGCGCGAACGCGTACGCCCGCACGTCCTCACCATCTGCCAGCGCCGCCTCGGCAAGCTCAGCCCAGGCAAGGCTGGAGGTGGGCTGAGCACGCGCGGCGTCAACCGCAGCGGTCCCGTCGGCGATCAGCCTCGCAGCCGGGTCCTCGGGCAGCAGGGTCTCGGGCGGTCCACCCAGCAGGTTTTCGCGATCCATGGCGCCATCTTGCCCGCTGTCCCCCCGCTCCGACCGCCCGGTCTCACCAGTCCTCTGCACGCAGGTGTCAGGCAGTGACCCGCCCGAGCCTGCTCGCCAAGGCGATCGCGGCCCGAACGCGTCGCTCGGTGACCGCTCGCTGAGGCCCGAGGAGGTCAGCCCAGGTGATCCGCACCACCACGTACCCGAGCTACGCGGATGCGATCCTCGCGGCGCTTCTCATCCCACAGCACCTGAACGTCGGCGACACCCTCCGCGGTGGCGTACTTCGCACGGCCGTCGAACTCAACCACCACCCGATAATCGCGCAGGCGGAAGTCGACACGTGCTCCGACAGCTGGCAGGTCGACCTGCGGCTCGACCACCAACCCCATCGACTGCAGCATGATCCGACTGAGGGTTTCGCCGGGCGATTCGGTACGACCGTCCGCTGCACCCGCGACGGCGGTGGATGCGGAGGCACCTGGCCGCTCCCGCATCAACGCAGCCACTTATCTCAACTCTGTAGCATTGGCGCCAGCGTGCAGCACCGCGTCGGCACAGACGAGGCCCGCTTCGAAGCCCCTGGCGCGGGCGACGTCCAGCGCTGTACGGACCGGAGTCGTCACCGGGAGGCCGGCCACCGTCGTGTGGGCATCGGGCAAAGCTGCGACGTGGTGACCGACCCCGGCCTGGTGGCGCGGCGTCCGCAACATCGGGCGGGTTACACGCACCTGACGCAGGTCAAGCCCCCAATTGGGAAGACCGTGCACCAGCGCGGCCGTGTCATGACTG
>JACCYS010000064.1 GCA_013696365.1 Nocardioidaceae bacterium | reverse complement strand
GGGCATCTCGGCGCTGCCGGAATCGGACCCGAAGACCGTCCGGTACGCCGAGATCGGCCAACGCTTCGGCACGTAGCCGTACCGGATCGGCCGGCCGTACCGGCGCAGGTAGGCGTCGACATGCACCTCAGACTCGGTCACCGCCCGCCACAGGCGAGGGCTGTCGGTGTCCGGGTCGGGGTACGGACGGTCGACGTGCAACGTCCGACCCCCGGGAAGGTGCAGTGGTTCGCCGGGACGCACGTCGGTGGCCGGACCGTCCGCAAACCCACCGTCGACCCCTCGCGCCCGGCGCACCTCGACCACCCAGGTGCCGTCATCAAGCACCGTCGACAGGTGCAGGGGTGCCTGGGTGCCGTCGGCTCGGCGTACGTCCAACGCAGCCTGTCTGGTGGCCGAGGTGTTGACCACCAGGACATCGCCGGCACACAGGAAGCGGCCGAGATGACGAAACGTCGTCGTGACTGAACCGGTCGAGTTGGCGACCACCAGACGGACCCGATCGCGAGTCAGACCGCGTTGCTCCGGCGGCTCGATAGCCAACAACTGCGGCGGCAGCTTGAACGAAACGACCGCCCCGCCGCCATGCTCGACAACCGCCCCGCTCATGAGTGGCCCGCCGAGTGCGCCAACAGGTCGTCGGCCCGATAGCGGCCACTCGGACGGGAGCCGACGAGCAGTCCGATGAGTGCGGGGACGACCCGCTCTGGGGTGGGCCGGTCGGAGATGTCCTCGCCTGGGTAGGCCCACTGGTGCATGGCGGTGCGCATGTCGCCGGGGTCGAAGCCATAGACCCGCACCGTCGACTGCTCCGCGGCGAGCACTGCAGTGATCTGGTCGAGCGCCGATTTGGCCGCCCCGTACCCACCCCAGCCGGGATAGGCCTCGACGGCGGCATCGGAGCTGATGTTGACCATCGCACCTCGGGTGGCCGACAACATCGGCAGCAGAAGCTGCGCCAAGCCCAGCGGCGCGACGGTGTTCACCTGCAGTACCCGCTCGAACTCGTCGAGTGGGTAGGCAGCCAGCGGCGGCAGCGGTGCGGGACCCAGCGTGCTCGCGTTGTTGACAAGCACATCGAGACGTCCGTGAGCCCGGGCGGCGGCCGCCAACTGCTCGCGGTGTTCGCTGGCGGCGACGTCCCCGGGGATGGCGCGCACCTCGGTGTGCTGCCCGAGCTCGGCCGCCACCTGATGCAGCGCCACCTCGCCGCGGGCGTCCAGGATCAGCACCCATCCGCGGGCCGCCAAGCCGCGTGCAAGGGCGAGTCCCAGGCCGGCGGAGGCACCGGTGACCAGGGCAACCGGTCGGGAGTCGTGCTGATGGTCAGTGTCTGTTGTCGGAGTCATGCGCCTAGCCTCAGACATCAAGTTGACTTTAGGTCAAGGTATGCTGCCAAGATGAAGTCGACTGACTTGCTGACCGTCGGTCAGGTGGCGGAGCGCAGCGGGTTCGCACCGTCGGCGCTGCACTTCTACGAGCGCGAGCAGCTGATCGCCGCCACTCGCACTACTGGGAACCAGCGCCGCTATGAGCGCAGCGTGCTGCGCCGGCTGGCATTCATCCGGGCGGCACAGAACGTCGGGCTCAGCCTGGACGAGATCCGGGCGGCGATGGCGACACTGCCGGCTAACCGCACCCCCACCAAGGCCGACTGGGCCCGGCTCTCTCGAGTGTGGAGGCAGCGGTTGGACGACCAGATCGCCGCGCTGGCCGCGGTGCGGGACGGCCTGCAATCGTGCATCGGCTGCGGCTGCCTGTCGCTGCGACGATGCGCACTGTCCAACCCGCAGGACCGGTTGGCGGCCGATGGGCCCGGTGCCCGCTACCTGCCGAGGGCGGCCAGGGTCCGCTGACCACCATTGGGGTGCCGGCGACGTCGTGCGATGGTGGACGTATCGACGCGACCTGGGCAGCACGGTCGGCCAGCAGGCGTATGCGCGGCTGGTGGGAGCAGACACGCCCGGTCCCGCCACTCAAGGCCGCAGCGTTGGCGCGGCGGTGGGCCGAGCTGCCGGAGTCGGCTCGCACGCCCGAGCAACTGGTGGGCCGGCACGCGGTTGGCTGCGAGGGCACCCACGGCGTCTTTCCGCGGTGCAACCTGACCTGCTCGCCGTGCTACCACTCGATGGACGCCAACAAGGTACGGGTCGACGGCGCCCACACTGTCCGCGAGGTGGAGCAGCAGATGGACTTCCTCGAGCAGGCGCGCGGCCCGTACGCGCACGCCCAGCTGATCGGTGGCGAGGTCAGCCTGCTCGACCCGGATGCGCATGC
>JACCYS010000247.1 GCA_013696365.1 Nocardioidaceae bacterium | reverse complement strand
GTGACGAGGTCGTCAACAAAGGCCGACAGCGACACGTCGTGGCGGTGTTTGATGTGTTCCTGCCAGTCTGAGGGAAGCTGACGGGCGAAGTCTCGCGCGGTGAACACCACGTGCAGCTCTCGTCCGGAGGGGCCGCACATGGCGTCGGCGATGGTGCGGGCCTGATCGGCGGTAACCCCACCGAGCAGTTCGTTCGACAGCAGGACCGAGCCATCCCACGCTTCGACCCGCGCCACCAGCCGCTGCCAGGCACCCAACCACGGTCCGTCCGCGCGACCTCCCCACGACATCTCTCGAACATCGAGGGCAGCCGAGAAGTGTTCGTTGGGCTGTTGCAGCGGATACAGCAGCCCAGCCTCGCGCAACTGCACCCGATTGCGCCACAACACCGACTGCAGGTACGTCGTGCCGGTCTTGGGTGCTCCGACATGGAGCACCGCACGCGCAGGAAGAGGGGACAACGGCGCTTATCCCCCCGCCACGCGGCGCCGTGCGGCACCGGCTGCGCGTCGACCCACACGGGTCGCGCGTCGCGCCACCGACAGTGCCCGTGCTCGCGGCGTGACCGGTCCGCCCGACGGCGACGCGTCCGACTCGGCCGGCGCCTCGGAGTCGGACGGCCCGCCAGACTGGTCCGCACCGTCCTGATTCCGCCACACCTTGCGCTTGTGCGCCCCGTCAGCCTGCATCGTCAACAACAACGCAGTCATCGCATGCACGGCCGCGCGGGACACCTCGTCCTCGGGTGAGTCCTCTGGCAGCGAGGTCTCTCGGGGGGTGGTGTCCACCCCCAGCTCGTCCAGTTCCCCCACCACATCGTGGCCCGAGCCGCGGAGCCACTCCACCGCCGCCTGTGCCGTTGCGGCGATCGGGGCCACGGCCTCCACCGGCAGCCGCGTCTTGCGCCCGGACTGCTCCTTGGTCAACTCGCCGTGCAGCAGTTGCTTGACCAGCGGCGAGTGCGAGGCCTTGCGCATCCGTCCCCCGAGATCCGCATTGACCCGGCGCAGCAGCTCGGCGGCAGCTGGGTCCAACCCAGGGTTTGCGCGGACACTCGTGGTGTCGTAGGCGCTGGAGTCGCTGAGGAACAGTGAGCTGAACCGCGTCCAGAGCTCGTCGGGTGCGGCGCCTGATCCGGGAAGCGTCACGACATGCACCCGATCTGGGGGCAGGTGACGGCCCCAGCGGCCCACCATCTGGCGGGGATCCTGCACGCTCCAGAACAGCTCGCCGTAGCTGTCCGGGACGGGATGGGCCAGCAGGTCGAGGAACTCGCTCATGGTGAAACTCTTGCCGTTCTTCACCTGCTCCTGCCACACCGCCGGCACCACCCGGCCGAGGTCGCGCAGGGTGGCCACCACATGCACCTCGGCCGATCCGAAGGACGCCAACGCCCGCGCGATCTGTTGGTCGCTTGCCGGGGCTAGCCACTCGCACGAGATGACGCTGGTGCCTGGCCAGTCGCGTACCTCGGCGGCCAACCGATCCCAACGGCCTGTCAGCCGGCCACCGCCACCGCCGCGGGCCTTGACCCGTCCACGCAGGTCGCCGGACGCGCTGAAGTGCGCCGTCCGACCCCGCCCCGGCAACAGCACACCCGCCTCACGCAGGTCCTTGCGATTGGTCCAGAGCACGCTCTGCACGTACGTCGTGCCCGTCTTCGGTGGCCCCACGTGCAAGAAGACCCGTTGGCTGCCGGCTGCGGCGCCCGGTGCAGGCATTGCGGGGTCCTTTCCCTGGTGACCTCGGTCGGGGAGACACTATCCGCACCCTGAGTGCGGTTAGGCTCACCCCGAGCCTGCCCTGCCCAGACCACTCAAGGACCTTCACGTGACTGAAGCTGAGACCGAGCCCACCGCCAGCACCGGCGAGCGGTTGCTGCAACGGGTGATCATGCCCCAAGACGCCGACTACGACGTGTTGCCGTTGTACGTCGAGTCCGAGCTGCGCCGTTCCGGTGCGCCGGCCGCGGACTCCAGCCTGGGACACACCATGGCTCAGCCGAACGGCGGTGACCAAGGCGACACGCTGTCTGGTTCCTCGCTGGTGACCGGCCGGTATGCGATGCGGGCGCAGGACGGCCAGATCCTCTCGCTGGGGTCCTACTTCAACGCGTTTCCCGCGTCCTACTGGCAACGCTGGACCGACCTGACCTCGGTGCGGCTGCGACTGACCGTGGTCGGCTCCGGCTCGGTCATCGTGCAGCGTTCCACCTCCAAGGGTCACGTGATGCGCGTCGAGAGCCGGCAGGTGGACTCGACCGAGCCCGAAGAGCTCGACTTCGAGTTGCCGCTCAAGACGTTCATCGACGGCGGCTGGTACTGGTTCGACCTTGCTGCCGACGGCGGTGACCTCGCGCTGGTTGCCGGCGCCTGGCTCACCGACACCGAAAAGACGACGTCGGGCACCCTCAGCATCGGCATCACGACCTTTAACCGGTCGGATTTCTGCGTCGACCAACTGGTGGCACTGGCCGGGCAGGAACAGGTGTTGGCCATCCTCGACGAGATCCTGATCATCGATCAGGGCACCCAGAAGGTGGTCGACGATCCGCGGTTCGCCGACGTTGCCGGGCGCCTGAAGGGTCAACTGCGGGTCATCAACCAGCCGAACCTCGGCGGCTCGGGTGGTTTCTCCCGCGCGATGGATGAGACCGCCACCAAGGGCGAGAGCACCTACTGCCTGCTGCTCGATGACGACGTGGTGTGCGAGCCGGAAGGCATCTTGCGGGCGGTCACCTTCGCCGACCTCACGCGCACCTCGACCATTGTCGGCGGCCAGATGTTGAGTCTCTACGACCGGTGCGTGCTGCACGCCTACGGCGAGGCGGTTGCGCAGTACCGCTGGTTCTGGGGTCCGGCCCCGGGCACGTTCCACGGCATGGACTTCGGGCAGCGCAGCCTGCGAGCTACTCCATGGCTGCACCGTCGCATCGACGTCGATTACAACGGTTGGTGGATGTGTCTGATCCCCACCGACGTGATCCGCAAGATCGGGTTGTCGGTGCCCATGTTCATCAAGTGGGACGACGCGGAGTACGGGCTGCGGGCACGGGAGGCCGGTCACCCGACGGTGACGCTGCCCGGGGTTGCGGTCTGGCACGTGCCGTGGCACGAGAAGGACGACACGCTGGACTGGCAGGCCTACTTCCACCGGCGCAACCGGGTCTCGTCGGCCCTGCTGCACTCTCCGTACGAGCGCGGTGGCCGATTGATCCTGGAGAGCTTCCAGACCCAGGTGAAGCACCTGCTCGCGATGCAGTACTCCGCTGCCGAGATGGGCCTAATGGCGATCGAGGACCTGCTGGAAGGGCCCCAGCGGATGCACCGCGACGTCGCCGATCGGGTCCCCGAGTTGCGTGCGCTGCGCAAGGAGTACGCCGACTCACAGCTGGCCGACGATCTGGAGAAGTTTCCGCCCGCGCGTCGCAAGAAGCCGCCGAAGCGGGGACAGTCACCGATGGCGCCGACGGGCAAGGTGGGGCTGGTGCGCAGCGTCGCGCTGGGTTCCGTGCGCCAGCTGCTTCCGGTGCGGGCCAGCGCACGGCGCAACCCTGAGCTCGCCGTGCCGCACCTCTACCTGAACTGGTGGCGGCTTGCGCAGGTCGACAGTGCGCTGGTCTCTGGGGCTGACGGCGCCAGCGCCGCGTGGTATCAGCGTGAGCCAGAGCTGTTCCGCAGCTTGCTTGCCCGCTCGGTGACCCTGCATGCGCAGCTGTGGCGCGAGTGGCCGCAGCTGTGTGAGCAGTACCGGCAGGCGCTGCCGACCATGTCGTCGCCGGAGGCGTGGCGCCAGACCATCGAGGAGCATGGGTCCTGAGCACGTAGCCTCAAGGGTGTGCCACGGTCGCAGTCCCGCTTAACGCTGGCCATGACCGTGGCGGTCGTGGCGGTGGTTGGGCTGCTGCTGGCCGCTGCCGGGCTGGTTGCAGTGTCGGCGTCACGGACCTCAACCGGTGCGGGCAGCACCCCGACTGGCACGGTTGGCCCGGACGGCGCCACGGTCGCGCCTGACGATGCCCAGGCGCAGACACTGACCCGTCCCGTACGCCGGTACGTGGCGCTCGGTGACTCGTTCACCGCCGGGCCGTTGATCCCCTTCGTCGACGGCTCTCGTACCCGCTGCCTGCGCTCGAGCGCCAACTATCCGTCGGTGCTGGGTTCGTGGCTGGGTGTGCGCCGAATGGTCGACGTGAGTTGCTCTGGAGCCACCACGGCCGACCTTCGTTGGCAGCGGCAGGCGCTGACCGAAGGCACTGACCTGGTGACGGTCGGTGCCGGCGGCAACGACTTCGGCATCTTCGCGACGCTGGCGGGCCGATGTGTCGCCCTCGCGAGCGGTGACCGCGCAGGAGCGCCGTGCCGGGACAGTCTCACTCGCCTAGATGAGACCGACCGGATGCTGCTGCGGGCTCGTCGCGTCGAGCATCGACTGTCGGCCCAGTTGCGCGGAATCTCCAGCCTGGCGCCCGACGCGCAGATAGCGGTGGTCGGCTATCCGCGGATCTTTCCGGCTGCCGGCACATGTTCCGCGCTGCCACTAGCCGACGGCGACTATGGCTGGGCGGACCGCGTGCAGCGCACCCTCAACAGTTCGCTGAAGCGGGCAGCCACCCAGGCCGGGGCATGGTTCGTGGACACCTACCGCGGCTCGCAAGGTCACGACGCCTGCGCCGGCGACGACGCCTGGGTCAACGGCCGCACCACGGTGCCGACGCAGGCGCTGGCCTTTCATCCCTACGCCGAGGGCATGCGCGCCACCGCGGCGGCCACCCATCACCTGCTGACCGGCGAGCGGGTGTCGCCCCGCATGCGCAGGTTGGCTGAGCGACGCGCAGCGGTACACCCCAAGGGTGCGCTGACGCTGCGCGGGCAGCGGTTCATTGCCGCGCTGTTCGCCGGCCGCTGAGCGCGGCACGGGTGTGCTCAACGTCGCGGGCCATCTGTTCGGTCAGCTGGGCAACGTCGTCGAAACGCACCTGGGGGCGGAGGAACTCGCGGAAGGCCACCTCCACCTCCACGCCGTACAGCGCGAGGTCGTCGCGGTCGAGCACGTATGCCTCGACTCGGCGGCTAGCGCCGGCGAAGGTGGGGTTGGTGCCAACGCTGATGGCCGCCGGCACCGCGGCGCCCGACTGCTGGTCCGTGCGCCGCAGGGTGCCGGCATACACCCCGTCGGCAGGGATCGCGATCCATGGCGGAGCTGCCACATTGGCGGTCGGATAGCCCAGCTGGCGACCGCGCCGGTCGCCCTCGACCACAGCCCCACGGACGGCGTGATCGCGACCCAAGACCTGGCCGGCAGCGGCGACGTCACCACTCGCCACTGCGGCCCGCGCAACGCTCGACGACCACCGGAACGTCTGCTCACCGGCGGCGATTTCGACGGCATGGGTGTCGAAGCCCCAGTCGTCGCCGGCCGCGCGCAGCGCAGCGACATCACCGGCGGCTCGAGCGCCGAAGCGGAAGTCCGCTCCCACGACGACTGCCGCTGCGTGCAAGGTCTCCACCAGCACCCGGGTGACGAACTCCGGTGGCGTCCACGATGCGACGCCACGGTCGAACGGAAGTGCCAGCACGTGGTCCGCCCCGGCCGCGGTCAACAACTCTGCTCGCTGGGGCAGACCGGTGAGCAGCAGCGGAGCACGCGTCGGCGCCAACTCCTGCAGCGGGTGCGGGTCGAACGTCACCGCGATGACCGACACGTCGCCCAGATGACGAGCGACATCCGCCGAGCGCGCAAGCACGAGTTGGTGCCCACGGTGCACACCATCGAAGTTGCCCACGGTCACCACCGTGGGTTTCTGTGTGGTGACCTCGCTGAGCTGGTGCCACACGCTCACCGGGCGGGCTCCTTGGGTGCGGTCGGCCGGCGCCGGACACGTCGAATCATTGTCTGGTCAGCCGCCCGTCGGCAGCCCTCGATTGCGTACGCAGTCCGTCGTAGCGCGCCAGCGACACAGCCCCGACGAGGGTGCAGACCAGCCCGACAGCTACTGGTAGATGCCATCCGGCGCGGATTGCGTCACCCAACACCCACACTCCCAACAACGCCGGCACAGCGGTCTGAATGACGATCATCGGCGCCGTCGCCGCAGTGACGGCGCCGCGTTGCAGCGCCACGGAGTACAGCAGGAAGCCCATCGGGCCGGCGGCCAACAGCAGGTATGCGGCAGGTGCGGTCAGCACCACTGCCGGTGACAGCGCGGGCAGCAACCGGGCTGCGATCGCGGTGGTCGCGAAGCACACCCCAGCAGACGCGCTGAGCACCGAGGTGGCTAGCCCGCCCGGGCTGCGGGCCGCAACCGCCCCGAGACCCGCCACAACGAGCAGCCCAGCAAGCATTCCAGCCTGTAGCGGTCCGGCGCCGGACTGGCCACCGGTTTGACCTGAAGCGGCCGTGAGCAGTGCCAGACCAACACAGACTGCCGCCACCGCTGCACACTCGGGCGCCGTGAGTGGGTCGCCGAAGATGCGCACGGCCAGCAGCGCCGTGATCGCCAGGCTGATTGCGATGGCGGCCTGGGCGAGGAACAGCGGCAGCTCACGGATCGCCACCAGATGCAGCAGGAATCCGGCAATGTTGCACAGCACCGCTGCGACGAAGGCCGGCTGGCGCAGCAACCGCACCAACATCCGGGGGTCGAGGTGCCGAGCGGTTGGCACCTGCCGCGCACCACTGGCTTGCAGCATCGCCGCCGAGCCGAAGACGACAGCCGACAACAGCGCAGCCCCGAGACCGAGAGCCATGCCTCAGGCCCGCTGGCGCCGGCCGTTGACCGTGAGATAGAGGCTGAGCAACCCGTAGTAGGCGAGATAGGCCAATGACAAACCGACAACCACCGGATGCGGGTCGGGCATCTGGGTCAGCAGGGCGCCGTAGGCGGTCAGCCAGCCAGCAGTCAGGGCGAGGTTCAGCCGCCGGAAGGCGACGGTTCGGGACGGATAGATGTACCGGACCGGGACGAACACCAACACCGCGCAGGCAAGCAGCAGCAGCGCAGTCGACATCTGGCCGAGCCCGAGCACCACGACGTAGAACGCCACCACGTTCCAATAGCTGGGGAACCCGAGGAAGAAGTGGTCATCGGTCTTGGCGTCGACCCGACAGAACTGATAGCTGGACGCGAGCAGGGGGAGGGCAGCAAGCATCGCACCACCCGCACCGTCCGGAAGGTAGCCGCCGGTCCACAGGAGCACCATCGGGGCGAACGCGTAGGTCAGGTAGTCGACGATGTCGTCCAGCCGCGCGCCGTCGAACCACGGGATGGTCTGTTTGACCCGCAGCCGGCGCGCCAGCATCCCGTCGGTGCCGTCGATGATCAGCGCGATCAGCCCGAGCCACAACGCACGGATGGCGTTGCCGTCCATGGCGGCCACCACGATCAACAGCGCAAGCACCGAGCCGCTGGCTGTGTAGACATGCACCGCCAGCCCGGCGAGTCGCAGCTTCTTTGACTCGATCTCGGGCTCGTTCGCCACGTCGTAGGTCGTCAGGGGTGTCTCCTGGGCGGCTTTGCGGTGGGCGAGGATCGGAATGTCGGCTCCACTCTCTCACGGGATGACGCTCGCTTCATTAAACGGCACGGTGCGACAATCACCCATGCGCATTCCCGATCAGGATGACTTCGCCGAGATGGCGCGTACTCTCAACGAGGCGCCCACCGTGGACGAGACCCTGGAGCGCATCGTGCAGCTGGCGCTGAAGTCCCTGGACTGCACCTACGCAGGCATCTCCTACTCGGAGGCCCGGGCGAAGAAGGTCGAGACTGGCGCGGCCTCGCATGAGGTGGTGCGCGCCGGCGACCAGGCGCAGTACGAGCTGGGTGAGGGGCCCTGCCTGCAGGCGTTGGTTGACGGCAAGAGCTATCGCATCGACGACACCGTCGCGGACGAGCGGTGGCCCCGGTGGGGTGAGCGTGCGCAGGGTCTTGGTCTGCGCAGCACGTTGGGGGTGCAGCTGTGGCATGACGGCACGATCCTTGGGGCCTTGAATTTGTATTCTGCCGAGGTCGGCCATTTCGACGACGACGACCTGCAGGTGACCGAGGTCTACGCCGCGCACGCTGCGGTGGCGCTCGGCCGGTCCCGCAAGGAGTCGCA
>JACCYS010000246.1 GCA_013696365.1 Nocardioidaceae bacterium | reverse complement strand
CTGCTTTTCGCCGATCCCCCGTACGCCGCGGACGCGACCGGGGTGCGCACCACGCTCGCAGCCGCTTTGGCGGGTGGCTGGTGTGCACCGCGAGCGTTGCTGGTCGTGGAGCGACCGACCCGGGCCGAGCCGTGGTCCTTCCCGGACGATGTCGATGATGTGGGCGCGAGGCGCTACGGCGAGACCACGCTTTGGTACGGTCAGCGGGCCTGAACCGCCGAGGAACCTGACCAGCAGAACCCGACCAGGGGAGCCGCCGCCGTGCCCACCGCGGTATGCCCAGGGTCGTTCGACCCGGTCACCAATGGGCACCTCGACATCCTGGCCCGAGCCTGCGAGCTCTTTGAGCATGTGACGGTGGCGGTGCTGGTCAACGACGCCAAGCAGGGATTGTTCTCGGTGGACGAGCGGGTCGACATGCTGCGCATGGTGACCGTCGACCAGCCCACGGTCACCGTTGAGTCGTTCGAGGGGCTGCTTGTCGACTTCTGCCGTCGGCGGGGGATCGGTGCGATCGTCAAGGGCCTGCGAGCCGTCACCGACTTTGACTATGAGTTGCAAATGGCCCAGATGAACGCGCGCCTGACCGGGGTGGAGACCGTCTTCTTGCCGGCTGCGCCGGAGTGGTCGTTCCTGGCTTCCAGTCTGGTCAAAGAGGTGGCAGCCGGTGGTGGTGATGTGTCTGGTCTGGTGCCGCCGCTGGTATTGGACCAGATGACCCGCCGATTGCATGAGCGCCGCGAGCCCGCCTGACGCCGCTACGCTTCGGTCGTGGACGTGCACACCAAACTGAGCGAGATCCGCAAGGTGATCGCCGACGCCCGGACGATGCCGATGTCGACCTCGGCGGTGGTGAACCGCACCGAGGTGCTCGCACTGGTCGACGAACTTCGCGACATGCTCGGCGCCGCACTTGCTGAGGGGGATCGGGTGGTGGCCGAGCGGGAGGCGGTGCTGGGTCGAGCGCGCGCGGAGGCCGCCGAGATCGTCGCGGCCGCCGAGCAGGAGCGGGAGCGCCTGGTGGCCGCCGACACCGTGTCCACGGACTCCAAACAGGAGGCTGACGCGCTGCGGCGCGAGACCGACGAGTATGTCGACCACCGGCTTGCCACGTTCGAGCTGACCCTCACCCGCACGCTGGCGGCGGTGCAGCGAGGCCGTGAGCGGCTGCATCACCGCAGTGCTCTGGACTTCGGTGATCCGGACGCCGCCGACGACATCGTGTTGCCCGACCACAGCTCCTGATTTCGGTTGCGGGCCCAGCACCCGCTACCCTGAATCGCGGACTTCTCGAAGCCCGACGCCGTGCCGTGCCCATCACCCGGAGTGCCACCCTGTCCAGCCTGGACCCCACAGCGCCGCTCGTGCTCGACATCCACGAGCTCAGCCGCCGACCGGGGTCCAGTCGTTCGGTGTCGCGTTCGGTGTTGGCTCCGGCAGACCTCGGGGTTGAGATGCTTGGGGTGCCGCAAGGCGACCCGGTCGATCTTGAGTTGCGGCTCGAGTCGGTGATGGAAGGTGTGCTCGTGTCGGGGACGGCGCGGGCACGGACGGTCGGTGAGTGTGCACGATGCCTCGTCGACCTCGAGAATCCGCTCGAGGTCGACGTGCAAGAGTTGTACGCCTACCCCGAGAGTGAGGCGCAGTCCGACGAGGCCGGGCGGGTCGAGAACGACGCGATCGACCTCGAGCCGCTGCTGCGGGATGCGGTAGTGCTTGCGCTGCCGTTCCGACCGCTGTGCAACGAGGACTGTCCCGGCCTGTGCCCCACCTGTGGGGTGCGGTTGGCGGCAGACCCGGGGCACGTGCACGATGAGGTGGCCGACCCGAGGTGGGCGGCGCTGGCGGCGCTGCTTCCAGACGAAGACCCGGCAGACGAGATGACAGACGAAACGACGCCGGGCACCAGGCCCGGCCAGAGCGAGGAGTAGAGACGTGGCTGTCCCGAAGCGGAAGTTGTCGCGCAGCAACACGCGGCACCGCCGCAGCGCCTGGAAGACCACGGCACCCTCGCTGGTGACCTGTGCCAACCCGGCCTGTGGGTCCAAGCACTTGCCCCACCGGGCATGCCCGGAGTGCGGACAGTACGGGCCGCGTTCCGAGCGCCGACAGGTTCTCTGACCTTCGATGCCCTGATGGCTGCCGGCGTTGGCGAGCACCCCTCAGATGACGACCTGCGGGTCGCGCTGGGCGTGCCGGGCCTGGACCCTGACGGCCTCGAGCTGGCGCTGACGCATCGGTCGTACGCCTACGAGAACGGCGGTTTGCCGACCAACGAGCGGCTGGAGTTTCTCGGCGACGCCGTCCTCGGGTTGGTCATCACCGACACGCTCTACCGTCGACACCCCGACCTGTCTGAGGGTCGGCTCGCCAAATTGCGTGCGGCGGTGGTCAATGCGCGAGCGTTGGCCGAGGTCGGGCGTGCGCTCGGGGTGGGGGAGCATCTGCGGCTGGGCCGAGGCGAGCAATCGACCGGCGGCAGTGACAAGTCGTCGATCCTCGCCGATACCGTCGAGGCCCTGCTTGGCGCCGTCTACCTGCAGTTTGGCTACGCCATCACCGTCGAGGTGATCGGCGTCTTGTTCGAGCCGTTGCTGGTCGAGGCGTCCACGCTTGGGGCCGGGCTCGACTGGAAGACCAGCCTGCAGGAGTTGTCCGCCTCGTTGGGCCTGGGCGTCCCGGTCTACGTCATTGGGGAGGCGGGACCCGACCACGCCAAGACCTTCACCGCCCAGGTGCGGGTGGCCGGAACGCTGTATGGCGATGGGGCCGGCCGCTCCAAGAAAGAGGCCGAACAGCAGGCTGCCGAGACCGCTTGGCGCGAGGTCGAAGGCCGCAGCTGAGTGCCTGAATTGCCCGAGGTCGAGGTGGTCCGGCGGGGCTTGGCCGCGCATGTCGCCGGGCGCACCGTCGATTCAGTGGAGGTGCGCAACCACCGGGCGGTACGCCGACACCTGCCGGGTGCCAGCGACTTCACCGCCCGCCTCACCGGCACCCGGCTCGGCCACGCGCGACGGCGTGGCAAATACCTGTGGCTCCCGCTGGATGATGGGGACGAGGCGCTGTTGGCGCATCTGGGCATGTCTGGGCAACTGCTCGTGCAGCCCTCGAGGGCGCCACTCGGGCGGCACCTGAGGGTGCGGCTCCGCCTCGACACCGGCATCGACCTACGTTTCGTGGACCAGCGCACGTTCGGCGGCCTGGTACTGACGCCGCTCGCCCCATCGACTGCGGATGGGGCGGCGGTCCCGTTGCCCATCACACACATCGGCGTCGACGCGCTGGACCGCTCGTTCGACCCTGCGCGTTTCGCCACCCAGCTGCGCCGCCGCCAGACCGGAGTGAAGCGGGCCCTGCTCGACCAGCGCTTGATGTCCGGTGTCGGCAACATCTATGCGGACGAGGCGCTGTGGCGTGCCCGGCTGCACTACGCCCGGCCGACTGAAACGCTGCGGCGTACGGAGATCGCCCGACTGGTGGCTGCGGTGCAGGCAGTGCTCGGCGAGGCTCTCCGGCAGGGCGGGACGTCATTCGACGCCCTGTACGTCAGCGTCAATGGCGAGTCCGGCTACTTCGACCGGTCCCTGGCGGTCTACGGTCAGGCCGACCGACCGTGCCCGCGGTGTGGAGCCCTGGTGCAGCGCGCGGCCTTTATGAACCGGTCCGCCTATACCTGCCCACGCTGCCAGCCCCGCCCGCGACGGGCCCGATGGTGAGCGGTCAGCCGCCGACCCTGGCCCTCGGCCAGGGCGATGGCGATGTTGACCGCAGGCCGTTGCAGTGGGATTCTGAAAGATGGGCCGATCGGCCCCAACACTCGCAGGAGGCACGTAGACCCGGCGCCTCCCGGCACGACCCGGTAGGTGGAGGCATCGATGGCCAAAGCGCTCGTAGGCCACATCAGTGGACGAGACACCAACATGCTGCGTGAGGTGGTGAGCCTGCGTCGGCGGGTCGCGGACCTCGAGGCCGAGATCTTGCGGCTGCAGTCCCGCAACGACGCCCTGTCGGCCGCCGCTCGGGAGCGCGATCTGCTGGACGAGTTGCAGGCAGCCCGCGTCTTGGAGCCTGCGCTGCACTGACCGCTTGCTGGTGACTGGGTCGGCCAGTCACCGTCCCGGCGCGCCTGGCGTCACCACGGCGCCCCGGTCAGTAACGTGTGCACGGCTTTCGCCGTCCGCGCACGCGACCGATGAGGGGCCGACGTTTGTACCTGAAAAGCCTGACGTTGCGCGGGTTCAAGTCCTTCGCATCGTCGACGACGTTGCAGTTCGAGCCGGGCATCACCTGTGTCGTCGGCCCCAACGGCTCTGGCAAGTCCAACGTCGTTGACGCGCTGGCATGGGTGATGGGGGAGCAGGGCGCCAAGTCGTTGCGCGGCGGGAAGATGGACGACGTCATCTTCGCCGGCACCTCAGGCAGGGCCCCACTTGGTCGAGCCGAGGTCATCTTGACCATCGACAACACCGACGGCGCCCTGCCCATCGAGTACGCCGAGGTCACCATCTCGCGAACCATGTTCCGCAGCGGCGGCTCCGAGTACGCCATCAACGGCCAAGGGTGCCGACTGCTGGACGTCCAAGAGTTGCTGAGTGACTCGGGTATCGGTCGCGAGATGCACGTCATCGTCGGGCAGGGGCAACTGGACTCGGTCTTGCAGGCAACCCCTGAGGAGCGCCGCGGCTTCATCGAGGAAGCCGCCGGCGTGCTGAAGCATCGCAAGCGCAAAGAGAAAGCCCTGCGCAAACTGGAGGCCACCGAGGGCAACCTCACTCGCGTACAGGACCTCCTGGTCGAGCTGCGCCGTCAGCTCAAGCCGCTCGGCCGACAGGCCGAGGTAGCCCGCCAGGCGGCCACCGTGCAAGCCGACCTGCGCGACGCCAAGGCCCGACTGCTTGCCGATGACGTCGCCAACGCGCGGTGCACTCTGCAGCGTGAACTATCGGATGAGTCTGCCCTGCGTGCTCGGCGTGCCGAGGTTGAGACCTCCCTGCACGGGGCACGAGCAGACGAGTCGGCCATCACGCTCGCACTTGCCGAGGACGCCCCGCGACTGTCCGCGGCCCAGGAGAGTTGGTACGCGCTGTCCGGCCTGCGCGAACGCATCGCCGGCACGGCGGGCCTGGCGGCTGAGCGGGTCCGCCGAGCTGCCGAGGACGATGTCGACGCACGCACCGGCCCGGACCCCACCCGGCTCGCCGCCGAGGCGGCTGCCGTTCGCGCAGAACAGCGCGAGGTAAACAGCGAGGTGCACACCCATCAACACGCGCTCGAGCAGGTTGTCGCAGTGCGGCACCGTGCCGAGGATGCCCATGCCGCCGAAGACCGTCGGGTGAGTGAGCTGGCTCGAGCCGCGGCGGACCGGCGCGAGGGGTTGGCCCGTCTGCACGGGCGCTTGCACGCCCTGCGCAGCCGGGCTGCCGCGGCCGACGACGAGATCGGCCGGCTCCACGAGGCGCAAGCCGAGATCGAGGCTCGGGCCAAGCGCGCGCAGCGTGACTTCAGCGTGCACGAGAACCAGGTCGCCGGTCTGGACGCTGGTGAGGGCGGTCTCGACGCGGAATACGAGGCGGCGGCGGCCGTGCTGGACGATCTGGAGTCCCGCGCGGTCAAGCTGCGTGCAGCGGCACAGGTGGCCGAGCAGGAGCGCGGTGCTCTGACGGCGCGCAAAGAGGCGCTTGAGCTCGGTTTGGCCCGTAAGGACGGCGCCGGTGCGCTGCTGCAGGCCGCCGAAAAGTCTGCCGGACAGTCTGCTGGGCAGTCTCCTGGGCAGCTCGGGGGCGTGCTCGGCTCCGTGTCGGCGCTGCTGAGTGTGCGCAACGGGTATGAGGGTGCGGTGACTGCTGCCCTGGGTGCCGCCGCCGACGCGGTGGTGGTCGACGGCCTGGACCACGCGATCGCGGCACTGCACCTGCTTCAAGACGACGACCTTGGACGCGCCGACCTGCTGGTGGCTGCCGCGGGTGCCGACGGCGGTCCGGATGCCGCTGAAGCTGCCCGTGGCGTGGAGAGCGCTGTGCCGTTGGGTGACGTGCTGAAGGCTCCGGCTGAGTTGCGTCCGGCCCTGTCGGCGCTGATCGGCGACGTGCTCGTTGTGGACGACCTCGACGCAGCGCGCACCGTGCTTGCCAGCCATCCCGACCTGAGTGCTGTCACTCGCGACGGTGACCTGCTGGGCCGGTTGCGCGCAGTCGGCGGGTCGTCCAAGGCACCCAGCATGCTCGAGGTGCAAGCGGCAGTCGACGACGCTACCGAGCGGCTAGCCGAGGCTGGCCGCACCTGTGAGCGGTTGCGCTTTGACCTGGCCCGCCTCGATGACGAGCTTGCCGCAGCGCAGCGGTCTGCCGACGCTGCGCTGGCTGCATTGCACGAGTCCGACGCCGCGATGGCGGCCCTCGCCGAGCAGTTGGCGCACCTCGGCGGTGTGGCCCGTTCAGCCCGCGCCGAGGGCCTCCGGATCGCCGATGCGATCTCGGCAGCCGAGCAGGCCCGCGACCGCGACCTCGAGGGACTTGCGGACTTGGAGCGCCGCGTTGCGCAGGCCGATGACACCCCGGCAGACGAGGACGACGGTGCCGAGCTCGCACGGCTGGGTGACGTGGCCAGTGCACTGCGCGCGGACGAGACTGAGACCCGGCTGGCGCTGCGCACCGCGGAGGAGCGTTGTCGCGCGCTCGCGGCCCGCGCTGAGCAGATGGAGCAGCAGGCCGCGGCTGAACAGCGCGCTCGGACGCAAGCGGTGGCGCGTCGGGAGCAACTGCTGCGTGAGGCCGCTGCTGCGCGTGCTGTCGCGGCGGCCGCGGCCCGTACCCTGACGCGGCTGGACCGTTCGCTGGCGGCTGCCGCCACCCTGCGTGCCGAGGTCGAGCAGGCACGCGCTGTGCGTGAAAGGCAGCTGTCAACCGTGCGCGAGGGGCTGCGCGGTCACGAGGCAGAGCTTGCCGGGCTGACCGACTCGGTGCACCGTGATGAGGTTGCTCGCGCCGAGCAGCGGCTGCGGCTGGAGGCACTCGAGCAGCGTGCGCTGGACGAGGTCGGCCTCGATGCCGACACCTTGGTCGCGGACTTCGGCCCGGACAATGCGGACGGCTTCGACCGCGAGGAGCAGGCCAGGCGACTGCGCGCCGCCGAGCGGACGCTTGCCCAGCTGGGCAGGATCAACCCGCTGGCGCTCGAAGAGTTCGCAGCCCTCGAAGAGCGGCACCAGTTTCTTGGTGAGCAGATTGAGGATGTTCGCAAGACCCGCCGCGACCTGCTGGACATCATCTCCGACGTCGACTCCCGGGTGTTGCAGGTGTTCTCCGAGGCATACGCCGACGTCGAGCGAGAGTTCGAGGCGGTGTTCGCGCGACTCTTCCCCGGGGGCGAGGGGCGGCTCACCCTGACCGACCCCGGCGATCTGCTGAGCAGCGGTGTCGACGTCGAGGCCAGGCCGCCGGGCAAGAAGGTCAAACGGCTGTCGTTGCTGTCCGGGGGCGAACGCTCGCTCGTTGCGGTGACCTTCCTGGTGGCGCTCTTCAAGGCGCGACCAAGCCCGTTCTACATCCTGGACGAGGTAGAAGCTGCCCTCGACGACACCAACCTCGGCCGCTTGCTGGACATCTACGAGGAGTTGCGCGCCGACAGCCAGCTCTTGGTCATCACCCACCAGAAGCGAACCATGGGCGTCGGTGACGCGCTCTACGGCGTCAGCATGCGCGACGACGGGGTCTCCGTCGTGATCAGCCAACGGCTGCGCGAAGCCGCTTCAGCGTAGCCGCGCCGCTCAGCTGTTCGACGCGCGCTGCGGGTGCCCAGCGGGCGTACTGTTTGCCCGATGCGGACCGTTGCCGACGACGATGATCGCCTGCGGCGATGCAGCTGATATGTCGGTGAGCACCGTCGGAGTCGCCGTCGTTGCGCACAGTCCCGCACTCGTGGTGGCGGCAGTCGAGCTCTCGCGGGCGATGTCTACGGGTGCCGACGTGCGGATCGAGACCGCCACGGTGCTCGCCGACGACAGCCTCGACGACGACGCGGCGGCGGTGGCCGCTGCAGTGCGGGCCGCGGACAGAGGTGCCGGCGTATTGGTCGTGACTGACATGGGCAGTGCGGTGGAGGCTGCTGAGAAGGCGCTGCTGATCATCGACGCAGAGCTGCGGCAGCGGGTACGCGTAAGTCCCGGTCCGCTGG
>JACCYS010000349.1 GCA_013696365.1 Nocardioidaceae bacterium | reverse complement strand
GTGCGACGGCGAGGGCCACGGTGAGCAGGTCGGTCAGCCAGAGCGCGACCGTGCTGGCGGCCGTCGGCTGCAGGGCCACGTCGGTGCGGCGGACCACGCTGGAGACACGCAGCACCTCACCGAGGCGCAACGGCAGGACGTGGCACCAGGTCCACGTCGGCAGGCAGAACGCGCCGGCGTAGGCGAGCAGCGCCACCACGAGGCTCAGCGGCGAACCGGCCACGCCGGGCGGCGACGTCTCGCAGCGACTCGGCCAGCGCGGCGAGGTCGGCGCCGGTCAGCACCTAGGCGACGCCGGCTGCCAGCAGCACCAGACCGGCGATCGTGCGCAGCGGGCTGGCTGTTGGCCGACGTGGAGCGGGGGTGCCCGGAGGACCGTTGCATAGTTTGGAGAGGGGTGCCCTAAGGGGTTGGGCTGGTACGGCAGCAGCCCCCGGTCCTCGGCATGGGCGACGAACAGCAGCCGGAACAGCACGCTCAGGGTGCGCTGGTACGCCTCGGCCAGGTCGGCGTCGCTGGTGGCGTTCATGCGGTTCGTGACCGCGACTGCCAACCCGGGCACCACGTCCTTATATACCCGTTCGCGCAGCCGCTGCCCGAGGGCGGCGGCGTGGCCGGCCGACGCGGCCAGGATCTCGGCGACCGACCCGTCCTCATCGAGCGCGTCCGGCCCGAACAACAACGGCAGATAGGCGGCGTCGCCGTCGGTAGGCAACGCCAGGTCCAGTTCCACATACGTCTAGAAGCGGCCCTTGCGGCCCACGCCCACGTCCGCCTTGGCCGGGTAGACCCGAATCTGGGTGCCGCGGGTCACCAGACCGGCCAGCCCGACTCGCGCCCCGAGCTGTTCCTGGACTTGATGCCGAAGATCAAGGACGCCTGCGACGCAGTCCTGAACGTCTCGACCGGCGGGGCCTCGGCATGACCCGCGAGGAGCGGCTGCGAGCAGCCTCAGGGACTCCCCGAGGTCGTCGGGAACATGTGGCCACAAACGATCGTGCAGACCTGCATCGTCCACCTGATCCGCAACACCTTCCGCCGTGCCTCGAAGAAGGACTGGGACGCGTTGCGACGTGACGTGAAGGCATGCTGGGCGGCACGGAACAGGGCGGGGTCGACGGTGTCCATCAGCCGGTGGTAGATGTCGCGGGCGGTGCCGCGCAGCACGGCCAAAATGACTGCGGTGATGACCAGCCCGACGGTGCGGTCGGTCGGCGACCGGCCGGCGGCGACGCCGGCGGCTCCGATGACGGCAGCAAGCGAGGTCCGGCCGTCGGTGAGCGCGTCGGCCGCGTTGTGGATGGTGTCAGCGAGCAGCGCAACCGAGGATGACGTGACCACGACGACCAGCTGTAGGAGAGCTGTGACAGCTAGGACGACGAGACTGATTTTGACCGCTGCCAACCCTTGAAGTCACCTGGACCGCTTGACACAGTTCGATTCCCCCGTCGACGATGAAACCGTGGTTACAAGAGACCAGAAGGCCGCGAGCCGGCTGGACTGGGTCCTGCTGTGCTACCGGCTGCCCCGCGAACCGTCTACTCCGCGGATCGCGGTCTGGCGCCGTCTGCGTCGGCTCGGCGTCGCTCAGCTCGGTGACGGCCTTGTCGCCCTGCCGCAGGACGCCCGGACCCGCGAGCACCTGGAGTGGGTGGCTGCCCAGGTCGAGGAGGCTGGCGGGGCGGCCACGTTGTGGCGGGCGCAGACCCTGTCGCGCGCCGACGAGCAGCAGGTGGCCGCGGCGATTGCCGCCGCGCGTGCCGAGGAGTACAGACAGGTGATCGAGCGGGCAGGTGCCGGCCACGAGGCTGAGGCGTCTGCCCGGCGTCGGCTGCTGCGACGGCTGCGGCGCGAGCTGCGGCTGGTGCACCGTCGTGACTTCTTCCCACCCGTCGAACGGGACCGGGCGACGGTGGCGGTCGAGGAGCTAGCCGCCTCGTGCCGCATCGACACCGACACCGCCTCGACAGGCAGCTCGTGATCTGGGCGACCCGAGCGGGTGTCCACATCGACCGGGCCTCGTCAGCGTGGCTCATCCGTCGGTTTATCGACCCGGCAGCCAGCTTCACCTTCGTCACCGATCCGGACGACGTGCCGGCCGACTCCACTCCGTTCGACATGCGCGGCGTCGAGTACGGCCATCACGGAGACGACTGCACCTTCGAGACGCTGCTGCTCCGCCACGAGCTGACCGACCCGGTGCTGTGGCGCATCGCCGCGATCGTGCACGAGGCCGACCTCGAGGACGACCGCTATGACGCGCCCGAATCAACGGGCCTGGACGTCGTCCTGCGCGGCCTGTCGATGGTCACCGGCGACGACGACATCCTCACCGTGACCGGTCCCGTCTTCGACGGGCTCTACGAGTACTTCAAGCGCGGATTTCTCCTCGGCAAGGAGCCGACATGACCAACAGCCACGACCGGCGGCGTGCCGATGACTCGGCGACCACAGGGCTAGCGGGACAGCGGGTCTCGGCAGACGTCGTGCCGCTGTGGGAGGCGACGAAGGCCTGGTTTGCGATCTCGTTGCAGACCTTCGGTGGACCTGCCGGACAGATCGCCGTCATGCAGCGCGCCCTGGTGGACGAGAAGCGGTGGATCGGCCAACGCCGGTTCCTGTTCGCGCTGAGCTACTGCACGCTGCTTCCCGGCCCGGAGGCCCAGCAGCTGGCTACCTACGTCGGCTGGCTCCTCAACGGGATCCGAGGGGCGCTGATCGCGGGCACCCTGTTCGTGCTGCCCGGCGTGGTGGCCATGCTGGTGCTGTCCGGGGCCTACGTCGGCTACGGAAACACCACGCTGATCGAGTCGCTGTTCCTCGGGCTTGGTCCCGCAGTCATCGCGATCGTGATCCAGGCAGTACTACGAGTCTCCAGACGTGGCCTGACCCATCCGGTTCTCGTCGGGCTGGCCGTGGCGTCATTCCTCGCGCTGACGCTGTTCGGCGTCCCGTTCCCGGCCGTGGTGTTGGCCGCGGGCATCATCGGCTGGCTGTTCGGCCGCTACCGCCCAGGACTGACCCAGCCCAAAGAGGGCACCGCCGACGATGGCCCGGCACCACTGATCAGCGACGACGCGCTGCACACCGAGCGACCGTCGATGCGCCGCAGCGCGCTGATCCTGTTGATCGGCCTGACGCTGTGGGCGGCCCCGGTCGCCGCAGTCGCTGTCCTGGTAGCACCGCACAGTGTCTTCGTGGACCAGGGACTGTTCTTCTCCGGCGCCGCACTAGTCACCTTCGGGGGGGCGTACGCGGTGCTGGCCTACGTGGCTCAGCAGGCCGTCCAGGTCTACGGCTGGCTGGCGCCCGGCGAGATGGTCCGCGGGCTCGCCCTAGCCGAGACCACACCCGGCCCGCTCATCATGGTCGTCCAGTTCGTCGCGTTCTTGGGCGCCTACCGCGACCCCGGCGGGCTCGACCCATGGATCGCCGCCGTATTGGCCGCCCTGTTGACAACCTGGGTCACCTTCGTGCCGTGCTTCCTGTTCATCCTGCTCGGCGCCCCCTACGTCGAACGACTGCGACACAATCACACCCTGTCGGCCGCGCTCACCGGCATCACCGCCGCCGTCGTAGGCGTCATCGCCAACCTCGCCGTCTACTTCGCGTTGCACACCCTCTTCTCCGACACCAAACGGATCACGACCGGGCCACTCGACCTCGATGTCCCGACCGGCGGCGTGCAGTGGGCTGCGCTCGGCATCACTGTCCTCGGGTGCCTGCTGATCTTCGGCCGCAAATGGTCAGTGCTGCGTACACTCGGTGTCTGCGCCCTGACCGGCCTCGCGCTGGGATTGGCAGGTCTCAGCACCT
>JACCYS010000335.1 GCA_013696365.1 Nocardioidaceae bacterium | reverse complement strand
TGGACGTGCCCGGTCGTGACCTCGACGGCATCCTGCAGGCGATGGACTTCTTGCCGCCGGCCAACCGAGTTGCCCTCGGCGAGACCGTCGAAGGGCAGGTCACCGCCGCAGACAAGGACGTGGTCATCATCGGCGGGGGTGACACCGGCGCAGACTGTCTCGGCACGGTGGTCCGCCAAGGCGCGCGGTCGGTGACCCAGCTGGAGATCATGGCCCGGCCGGGTGACGACCGCGCCGTCACACAGCCGTGGCCGACCTACCCGATGTTGTTCCGCGTCTCGTCGGCGCACGAGGAGGCTGGGGAGCGGGTCTACAGCATCTCGACCAAGGAGTTCCTCGGCGACGACGCCGGGCGGTTGCGCGGTCTGCGCCTGGTCGAGGTGAGCATGGACGGTGGCAGGATCAGCGAGGTGGCGGGATCGGAGCGAGAGTTGCCCGCGCAGCTTGTGCTGCTGGCGATGGGGTTCACCGGGCCGGAGCCGAGTGTCATGGTCGAGCAACTAGGCGTCAGTCTCGACACCCGGGGCGCCTTCCGGCGCGACGACGACTACCAGACCGACGTGCCGGGCGTCTTCGTGGCCGGCGACGCCGGGCGTGGTCAGTCACTGATCGTGTGGGCCATCGCTGAGGGCCGGGCCTGCGCTGCCGGGGTCGACAGGTGGTTGACCGGCTCGACCACGCTGCCAGCGCCGGTCGCGCCGACCGAGCGCCCGCTGACCGTCTGAGACGATTCGGACTCAGCCGGCCTCGCCCCTAGGGTGTGCTTGTGCGTAGAGCCAAGATTGTCTGCACCCTCGGGCCAGCGACCGCTTCGGCAGCGCGGCTGTGTGAGCTCACCGAGGCGGGCATGGACGTCGCCCGGCTGAACATGAGCCACGGTGACCATGCCGACCACGACAAGTCCTACCGGATGGTCCGCGAGGCGTCGGACGTGACCGGACACGCCATCGGCATCCTGGCCGACCTGCAGGGCCCCAAGATCAGGGTCGGCAGGTTCGCCGCCGGAAGCGTTGAGATTGAAGTGGGGTCGGCCTTCACCATCACCACCCGAGACATCGCCGGCGACGTCGACACGGTGTCGACCACGTACCAGGGGTTGCCTGGTGACGTGCAACCCGGGGACGAGGTGCTCCTCGACGACGGGCGCCTGCGACTGCGGGTCACCGAGGTGGACGACACCGACGTGCGGACCCTGGTGGAGGTAGGGGGAGCTCTCAGCAACAACAAGGGCATCAACCTGCCTGGGGTGGCGGTGAGTGCCCCGGCGATGTCCGACAAAGACATCGAGGACCTCCGGTGGGCGCTGTCCAAGCCGGTGGACATGGTGGCGCTGTCATTCGTGCGGCGCGCCTCAGACGCAGACCACGTGCACAAGGTGATGGCCGAGGTGGGCGTGCGGATCCCGGTGATCGCCAAGATCGAGAAGCCACAGGCGATAGACAACCTCGACGAGATCGTTGACGCCTTCGACGGGGTGATGGTCGCGCGAGGCGACCTCGGTGTGGAACTGCCGCTCGAAGATGTGCCGATCGTGCAGAAGACGATCGTGAACAAGGCGCGGCGCAACGCAAAGCCCGTCATCGTGGCCACCCAGATGCTCGAGTCGATGATCTCCGCGCCCCGTCCCACCAGGGCCGAGGCGTCGGACGTCGCCAATGCAGTGCTGGACGGTGCTGATGCGGTGATGCTGTCCGGTGAGACCAGTGTCGGCAAGTTCCCGGTCGAGACCGTGCGCACGATGGCACGCATCGTCGAGTCCACCGAGGACCATGGTTTGGACCAGATGGCGGCGATCAACTGGGACCCGCACACCCGCGGAGGGATCGTCTGTCGGGCCGCAGCCCAGGTGGCAGAGTCGGTCAACGCCAAGCTGATCGTCGCTTTCACCGCCTCGGGGGACTCGGCGCGCCGGCTGGCCCGCTATCGCGGGCCGGTGCCGGTGCTGGCGTTCACCCCGGTGCAGGCGGTGCGCTCCCAGCTGGCGCTGACGTGGGGCATCGAGACGTTCCTGACTCCGATGGTGGAACATACCGACGAGATGGTCATGCAGGTCGACCACAGCCTGCTTGAGATCGGCCGTTGCCAGGAGGGTGACGAGGTGGTGATCGTTGCGGGGAGCCCGCCGGGCATCCCTGGCTCGACGAACGCCCTGCGGATCCACCGGATGGGAGATGCTCGCAACGAGGTCGCACCGGCGTACCGGCGGATTCCGCACCCGTGACCGTGCGGCCCTGGGTGGCGGGTCTTGCCGGGTTCGCACTGTTGGCCGGTTGCAGCGCCGGCGACAGCCGACCGGCCGCCGACGCAGCCGGGTCGACCTCGTCGTCGTCGCCCCGCCTGTCAGAGCGGCCTGAGTCATCTAAGCAGCCTGAGACCACGGCCACCGCACCGAAGCAGTCGCGGTCCGCGGGTCAGTCCACGCGTGCTCAGCAGTTGCGGCGCCCGGTCGAGGCGATGTCGGTGCGGCAATTGGCCCACCAACTGCAGGTCGTCACGGTTGCCGGCCGCCGGCCGCACCGGGTAAGCAGCGACGAGCGAGCAGCGAACATGCGGCGGTTCGGGGTGCGGACCCCCGCCGGGGTGGCCCGCACCTTCCGGCCAGGTGGGATGGTCTATTTCGACCAGAACGTCAGCACTCCGCAGCAGGTCCGAGCGCTCT
>JACCYS010000323.1 GCA_013696365.1 Nocardioidaceae bacterium | reverse complement strand
GGTGTCTTCCTGCGGCAGTGGGCCGACTACGGCGTCCAGACCACCTTCATCGCCCTCGGCATCGCCACCGGCAACCCCCGGGTCATTCTCGGCATCGCCGTCGCCTTCGCGGTCTACAACGCCATCCTGGTCGGCTACCGGGTTCTGCACCTCCCGTCGCGCACCGGGTCGGTCTCCAGCACCGCGCCCCCCCGTCCCGAGAAGTGACGATCAGCTGCCGCCCGCGGTCTGGGCGAAGTGCAACCACCGCGGTCTGGCGATCGCCGAGTCTGGTCCGTAGGCGTCGATGCCGAAGTGGTCGACGACCTCGTGGATGGCACGCACGTCGTGCGGGTCGACTTTGTCGCGCCAGCGTGAGACGCGCTGGCGCGCATCCTCCGTGGCGATGCTTTCCAGCCTGCCCTGCGCGGTCGACTGCGACGGGACCTGCATCTGCTTGAGCATCCGGTCCGGCTCGGCAAGCCCGAGACGCCGCGTGAGCAGCGCCACCGTCGGCCGGGGTGACAGGCTCAGCTCCTCGTAGGTCAGGACGGTCCAGTCCCTGCCCCCGTCCGTCACCGCGCGGAACGGCACGATGCTGTCCAGGCACCAATCCAGCGCGAAGCGCTGCAGGACAGAGCCGCCGCGCAGCAGGTCCCAGCCGAGGCGTACCTGCTCGCCGGTCAGATACCGGGTGACAAACCCCTCGTGGCGCAGGTTGGCCTCCGCGCGCAGCATCACGCTGGCCGCCATCGAGATCACCGTTGGGACGGGGTGGCGGAGCAGGTAGACCATGTCGAAACCCAGCCGCTGATCGTCGAGCCACTCAGCCAGGGCGGTGGCGTTGACGATCTTGAGGACCCGTCGGTCGGTGGTGAAGTGAAACGTCGGCCGTGTGGGATCGTAGGGGCCGTGAATGCGCGTGGCCCGAGGGTCTGCGAAGTAGTTGCGGTAGTGCTCGGCGTCGGAGTCCGCGACAGCGACCAACTTGCTGTCCAGCACCGGCAACGACCCCTCCAGCCCCGTTCGAAGGCCATGACGGCGGTAATAGAACGGTTTGCAGGGCTCGTCGACGTAGCGCATCCGCGGCTGGGTGGCCAACAGCTCCATCAACCAGGTCGACCCGCTGCGACGTGCCGAGATGATCAGGATGTCGTTGCGCGGCCCCGGCCGGTGACGGCCGACATGGGTGAGCACCTCGCGCAGCGGTTCACGCAGGCCAGAGTTCGCACGCACGAACCGCGCGACCGCGCCGGTCAACCTCATGGATGTCGATCTTCCTGTCGGGCCCCGTCACCGCCAGGAACACAGATCCCAGACGCCACAGGGCAACAAGGCGGCATCGTATCCGCCCACGACCGGTTCCCCGCAGCCCCGCGCCGGGCGCGGACCACGGCGAACCCGGAAGAGCTACAGCGCTGCCGCGGGGAGAGTTCCGGAAAGCTGCGTCGTCACCGGACGGTGAGGTTGCGGGAGAACTCCGAGGTGTTGCCCGCGGTGTCGGTGGCCGTGGAGGTCACCACGTTGCCCGACCTCAACTTGACCGCGGCGGTGAAGGAGCCATCGCCTCGGGCGGTCGCGCCGCCCACGTAGGTTCTTCCCTCGCCGTACGCGTTGCTGCCGGAGTCTGCCTTGAACACCTCGACAGTGCATCCGCCGCAGGCCGTGCCCGCCACCTTTGTCGTGGTGGCCGAGGTCAGCACCGGGAAGTTCAGCTGCTGGTTGGGGCCGCTGTCGCTGTCGCCGGCGTCGTTGGCGGTGACCCGGCCGATGGGGGCGAGGTCGATGCCAAGGCCGACGTTGCCAAAGGTGGAGTTGCGGGTGATGGTGTTGAAGTCGGTGTCGGCGACGCTGGTCAGGGTCACCCCAGCCGACTCGTTCGAGATGACGTTGCCCGGTCCCACGGTGTTCTTGGCCGCGTGGTTGGTCAGGTACACACCGAACTCTGTGTTGGGAATAGCCCTACCGTCGATTCCGATGCCGACTCGGTTGTATTTGAAGGTGTTGTGCGACACGTTGTCGAACTTGATGGCGCTGCCGGTGTTGCCACCGATCACGTTGTCCGAGATGGTGTTGTAGGTGACCCGGTCCTCCAGGCGGATGCCATGGGTCAGGTTGCCGCTGTAGGAGGTCACCCTGTCGCCGGTGACGTCGGTGCCGATGTAGTTGCCGATGACCTTGTTGTTCTTCACCCCGGTGCCGTGGGACAGCTCCACACCGCCGCGGCCGTTGTTGGAGATGACGTTGCGCTCCCCCGCCCCCGTCCCACCGATGACCATGCTGTTGACGCCGGCGTTCGCGTCGATGCCGTGGTTCCAGTTCCCGAGCTTCCCGCCCGACGGGCTCAAGCCGACCAGGTTGCCCTGGATCACCAGCGCCGAGGTGCCGGCGTCGTAGGTCAGGATGCCGATATAGGCGTTGCCGGAGATGACGTTGCGCTGCGCCGGCGAGGAGCCGCCGATCCGCGTCTGGCTGGCCGCCTCACGGTTGATGATGCCGGCTGAGCCGTTGACCCGCACCGGGGCGGCGTAGGTACCGGCGGCGTTGGTGCCGATGAAGTTGCCCTCCAGCACGTTGCCGTCCGCCGCCGCGCCGTAGATGCGCACGCCAACATAGGAGTTGTACACCGCCAGGCCCCGCAGGACGTTGCCCGGCGAGGTGATCGTGAAGCCGTCAAACGAGCCCTCCCCAGCCCCCACCACCTGGATCATGAGCGCGGCGTTGCTGATCACCGGATCGGTGTTGGGCGCCGCCCCCGGCTGGGTGTAGCCGTCGATCGTGGTCGGTCCCGACTGGTCGCTCAACGTCGGCAAGCGGCTGCTTAAGGTGATGGTCTTCAGGCCGGTGCCGATACCGAAGTTGACGGTGTTGCCACCGCTGAAGGCGTTGGCCTCCTCGATCGCGGCCCGCAGCGTGCATGCACCGCTGGAGGTCTTGCAGACCCCGTCGCCGGCTTTGGCGTCACGGCCGTCGCCGGTGCTGTTGACCGTCAGGGTGGCACCCGCGGCCGCGAGAATCACGTCGGCGTCCGCCCCCGCGGCGCCGCTTGGAGCGGCCGGCAGCGTCGCGGCGGCGGTGGCGTCGGTGGTCAGCCGCTGCAGGTCGGCGACGTCCACGCAGCCGTCGCGGTTGACGTCAGCCGGTGAGCTGCCGGTGCAGTCGCCGGCGTTGCGCTCCCGCAGACGCACCCACTCCAACGCCCCCTCCATCACATCGGCGTGACCCACCAGCCCGTCCAACGTCAGATCCGGCGCGGCAACAGCATCCGACGACACCGGAGCCGCAACCGCCCCACCAGGGGCGGCGAGCAGGCTGCCGGAACCGCCGACCTGCACCGTCACCGTCGGCCCGGCGACGCGCACCGTGTTGCCCGAGGCGTCAACCAACCTGGTGCCGGCAAACTCCAGCTCCAACAATCCCGCAGCCGTCGGCAGCACGTGCAAACGTCCCAGCGGCACCGACCCGGCGGCTCGCCCCGACGCCGCCCGGCCCCTGCCCGGATGCACACAGTCAGACGTGGCGCAGGTCACCAACCCCAGCGACACGCCATCGGCGTGCGCCGCGCTCAACGGGACGACACCACGACCCAACGCCCGCAAGCCGTTGCCCTTGCGCGGCTGCACCCCCGCGAACTCGGCGCTGCCGGTGTCAAACCGCAGATCGGTCTCATAACCCGCCAGGTCAGCCGGCACACCCCTGAGGGCCAGGCGCAGCTCGATCGCCTCACCCGCCGCCACCCGCGCCGGAGCCCCCACCACCAACCGCGGCCCAGACCCGCCCGCCGCACCGCCGGCCGCCGCCTCCGCACGCGGCACCACCGCCACCGCCGCGACCAACGCCAACACAACAGCCACCGCGACCCGGCCAAGCCGGGCATCAACCACACTCACCATGACGACTCCCCGAAGATGCCGGCCCGTGGGTGCAACCCGGTCCGGGTGGTCAACTCTGCGCTACTGCACCACCAGGTCGTCGAAGCTGAAGACCACCGGTGCGTTGTCCGCGGTGCTGGGCAGCTGGGCGCGGACGCCGGGAGAGCCAGCGGTCTGCAGCTGCGCCTCGCTGTCGGTGGCGCTGAACTGCCAGCTGCTGGGCTCGGGCTGGCTGGCCAGCCACACCCGCATCCGCACGGTGGTGGGGTTGGC